>DATDTY010000033.1 GCA_035290625.1 Candidatus Nanoarchaeia archaeon | reverse complement strand
AAAACCCCGCACCAAATCGGGTGCATAACCAAATGAAAACCCCACTCCAAATCAAGTGCATGGCAACCCTAAAAAACCGCACCAAATCAGGTGCATAACCAAATGAAAACCCCACCCCAAATCACGTGCATGAAGCCTGCCCAAAATCGGTGCATGACCAAATGAAAACCCCGCACCAAATCAAGTGCATGAGAACCCTAAATCCTGTCCATAGTTCAATGAAAACTTGCCTCGAATCAGGTGCACAAATGCATAAAACACACTGCATGAATCAGTTGCCTCAAACAATCCCCGCAAACAATGCTCGAATGCATCCCGCTTTTGTGGTTTATATGATTGCCTTTCCACACAAGAGGAAGATCCTGATATGAAAAGCCAAAATAAAACACCAAAAAGAACGCTTTTAGACACGAGCGTTTATGGGGAATTGATGCTCGATCCTCAAACAGTAACCAAGATAGAAAAACGAATCGAAAGGAACCAAACATTGGTTTATGGCAATAGGATTATTAGAAATGAGCTAAGAGAGACATCAGCACAGGCAAGATTAGGTAAGCAGAGCAAAAGGATCCTGCTCTTAAACCTCTATGACAGGTTAACCGCAGGCCATGAGATAATAATGGGTGACTTAATCAGGATATTAGCAAAAAAGTATTATGAGAAATACAGGAGATTCGATGGAAAATATCCTTATGATAGCCTGAAAAATGACTTTTTAATCGTCGCTTCAGCCTCGATAAAGGAATTGAACATCGTAGTGTCCCATGACACAAAAACGATGCTTTCAGAGTTGGCAATGAAAGCGTACAAAAAAATAAATTCTGAAAACGGATTGGAAAATCCTGATTTTATCCCATATCAAGAATACAAAAGAAGATTAGACCTTATAGACCCTCCTGTTTGACGTGATATTTATGAATTCCTTAACAGCCTTCACAAACTTGGGATCTTTGTTAGCCTCTTCAATCTCCCTTATCAATGTATCCCAATCGGGTTTTTGGCATTTCATAATAAACAGAAGGTTAAATCAATATTTAAACATTTCGCATAAGATGCGAAGCCGGGCCCCAAAAAAATCCCCCAATCCATCCCCTATGACCCAAAAACCCTCTCCAAATCCGGCGCATAAAGCCAGCCCCTATGACCAAAAAAACCTCTCCAGATCCGGCGCATAATCGAAGAAAACACCCAATGCATAACCCACCCTAAAGAGCATGGTAAAAACTCTGACTCATCGAAAATCAATGATCGAATGTATTTTTTTACAGTTTATTACATTTTCAGCAAAGGAAAACTCATATGAAAATCCAAAATAAACCGAAAAAAAGAATCCTCCTAGATTTAGATGTGGTTACAGTTGGGCTATGGGACAAAGGGGAGAGAGGAGATGCGGCCAGGGTATATATGGAGAAAATAAGGAGAGGGGATATCATACTTTGCACATCGTACCATCTTCTGGAATTAGTCAACCAATGGAAACATGAGAGGCTTAAAGACCAGATAAGTGAATTTTTTGAACTGTGGGCAGCAAGGATTTATTCTACTAAAGAGATTCTCGAAAACGCAAAAGCAAAGAATATCGATTATAGTCAGGTTATCAATGCGCTCATCAAAACCGGGGTAAAGGAAGAAGACACTATCCTTGTACTTATAACAAGCATATTCCAGCTTGACGCACTCATCACATTCAACAGAGTCCATCTCAAAAACAACCAAGAAATGATAAACCAGATCCTAACAAGAAATAACATGGAGGTGATAAAGATTGAGTTCCCTAATTAGAAATATCGATTTTTTTTGCAGATTTCAGGAATCTCTTAGTGATGCCTCTCTTGATATCATCTGCAAGTTTAATCAACTCAGCAAAAGTCATAGTTTTAGGGTTCTTCATAAGAGAACTAATAAACCATCTGAATATATAAAGATTATGTTTGACTCAACACACCGGCAGGAGGCAAGGTAATTGCCCGCTTGGGCTAAGCCCCCCCCCTGCGCAAAACGTTCCCACCAACCCAGCCCAATGAAAACCCCATCCCAAATCAGGTGCACAATCGAAGAAAACATCCAATGCATAACCCTAAAGAGTATGATAACGAAAACCGCACTAATCCCCGACCTAAAGGTCGGGGTTTTTGATCGTGCGGTTTTCGGGATTGAAAATTCGGGCTAAAGCCCGGGGTATTAAACCCCGAATTTTCAATAAAAACTCTGACGAACTGAAAATCGATGATCAAATGTATTTTTTGCAGTTAATTGCATTTTCAACGAGGGCAGCCTATGAAAATCCAAAATAAACAACAAAAAAGGATCATCCTGGATACGAGCGTTTATGGAAGATTGATAGAGGATATTGATGTGGTCCCTAAAATAGTTAAAGGCATCCCGGAAAGATTTGTGATTTACGGCAACAGGCTGATAAGGAATGAGCTGAGGGCGGTTGCTAAAAAAGAGAGGATTGGCGCAGAAAGTAAGCGAAAACTGGTCTTGAGTATCTATGACCTATTTGTTAGAAAAGACAATCACATTTTAAAGATTACAGATTTGGTAGAACTGATCGCCAATAGGTATTATGGAGAATATAATAAGTTAAAAGGAGGTTGCGGTTATGATGATATAATAAATGACTTTAAAATAATCGCCTGCGCTTCCCTTCATAAGCTGGATATTGTTGTCTCTCACGACACAAAGAGTATGCTGGGCATAAAAGCCATTAAAGCATATGAAAGGGTCGATAAGGATTATCAGATGAGAACTCCAGAATTTATCCCCTACCAAAAATTCAAGGAGGCTTATCTATGAGTATGAGACGTTGCTTCAATAAACTTCCTTATAAAAGCTCTGAATTTAGGATCCTTCCGAGCTTCCTCTATCTTTTTCCTCAATTTTTTCCACTCCTTAGTATCAGCCAACGATTTCATTATACGCGCAATAATCAATTGAGGTATATAAAGATTATGGAGTGCAAGCAATCTCGTTACCAGCCCCCTGCGCAAAACGTTCCCACCAACCCAGCCCAATGAAAACCCCATCCCAAATCAGGTGCATGAAGCCTGCCCAAATCAGGTGCGCACAAACTTCCAAAATCCAGCGCATAACCCAATGAAAACCCGCCTCAAATCAGGTGCATAAAAAATGCAAAAGAAAACAAAAGAAACAATCACCTGCCAAAACTGTAGCTCCACTCAAACCGTCAAAAGAGGCTTCGCAAAAAACAAATTCCAGGCCATCCAAAAATATCAATGCAAAGTCTGCAAATCCGTCTTCACACAGAGCCAATCAAAAAACAAAACCTATCCCATAGGCATCATCCTAAAGTCAATCTCTACCTACAACCTTGGCCACAGCCTGAAAGATACATCAAACATCATAGAAAAGCAGGCCGCAACAAAGCTCCCCCCGTCAACCATCGCCAAATGGCTAAGCGAATACAAGAATATCTGCGCATTCAGCAAACTAAGAGGCCAAGCAAAAAAGATCTTCTCCCCAGGCCAGATTATAGAGTCATACCCCCTTCTCCACAACAACCTGCCGTACACATTCCAAATCCACAAGGCAAAGCTCGAAGTCCTCTTCCACCACCCCAAATACAACAACCAATTCACCAATACCAGCAGATTCTACGACCCTCTCAAATCATACCTCAGCAAAATCCCAACAAACAAGTTCCCTCATCATATCTTTAAAGAATACAGAAGACATTCTAGGCTGGACACGCCGCAATTAAGCAGCCAAAAAAGGGCATCTCAAATCAAGTTCTCGCACCTAAATATCATTCACATCTCAAAGGCCAACGCAGCAAACAAGCTGGCAAAGCTGGCCCTCAACCTCGCAAGGAGCAACGCTCAGCGCCATAAAGCGCTCCAGGGCTTCTTCATAACCAACGACTCAACAACCATTGCAACAGAAATCCCGGTCTATCTCACAAAAGATGATATCATATACTTCCAGAAAAGAGGATTCACCCTAAACCTCAGCAATGCAAAAACCCCCATCACAGGCCATATCGACATCCTCCAGGTAAGAAACAGCCTTATCCACATCTTAGATTACAAGCCCGAAGCAAAAAGCTGCAACCCAATTGAACAGCTCACGCTCTACGCACTCAGCCTAGCGTCAAGGACAAAACTCGACATCAAATCATTCAAATGCGCGTGGTTCGACGAAAATAGCTATTATGAATTTTTTCCACTGCACGCAATATATAAGAATAGAACATATAAGAATAGAACAGGCTACGAGGGCTCTGGTAGTAGGCTTGGTGAAGGTGCTCAGGCATGAGAACCCTCTATTATATCATCGCAGCATTGCTGTTCCCATTAGCTGCTGCACAGACAATGAGCAACTCAAACTTTGTCTTCGATGCAGACCCTTCACCTGGCTCAACAAACTCCTCAAGCAGCAATTACCAATCCTCATTTGCTGTAACGCCGGTCTCAGGAAACGCGTCTTCAGCAAACTTCAGAAGCTTCTTCGGCTTCTTCTTCCGCCTGCAGTACGCAAACGGAGACCCATGCGAAGCGAACAGGGACTGCATGTCAGGAGCCTGCTGCTCAGGAACATGCCTGGCATCCTGCCCTGCAGGAGCCGCAGCATCAGCAGGAGGAGGCGGTGGTGGAGGAGGTGGAGGAGGGAGCAACGCAACCATAGAATGGCCCCACCCGGGGTTCTCAGCCTCTCCAGGAAGCATTACCTTCACTCTTGTTCTTGGAGCAGAAGATGAAAAGCAAATTTCAGTCACAAACACCGGCAACACTGACCTTGATCTCAGCATCGATATATCAGGAGAAGCGGCCTCCCTGCTCTCATCAGATTCAAGCCTCTCTATTGCAGAGGGAAGTTCTGCCCAAATTACACTGCAGGCCTCATCAGGCCAACAGCCAGGAGTCTATGTTGGAAAGCTCACGCTCTCATCAGAAGGGATATCAAAAGAGATTCCAGTGACCATTGAAGTAAAAACAGCCGATATTATCTTCGACGTCAGCCTTGACATTCCCAACCATGAGATACCTCAGGGCAGGAGTCTCTATGCGCAGATTACCCTCTTCAACCTCAAAGAGAGAGGCACAGATGTTCAGGCAACTTACATCATCAAAGACCTTGATGGAAATGTCCTCTTCCAATCAAACGAAAGCCTCAAGGTTCAGAATCAGCTCTCGTACAGAAAAGAGTACAACACACAAAACCTGGAGAAAGGAGCTTATGTTGCAATCGTCGAGATCCTCTACAAGAACGGGTTTGCAGTTTCCAGCCAGACGTTCACAATCACAGAGCCGCAGCCATTTTCATTTGCAAATGTAATTGGCGTAGTTGTGGCGCTCATCCTGCTGCTGCTCCTGTTGAGAAGCCGCTTCAGGAAAATGCCAGCTGCACCGCCTGCAAAACGCAGCCATGGGCTCAGTAGAAAGTCTCGGCGTGGCTTGCGAGTAAGCCCCTTCTCACTCGCTCACAAGCCGCCGGTTGCCGCCAGCTTGGCTCTTCATCTTTTCAGCAAAGAGCGGCACCTCGCCCGTAAGGGACAACCCCCTCCGCTGCTGACGCCTCGGTTGGTTGAGCCTCGCAAAAAAGGCGGCAACGCAGACGTTCTACTGAGCCGCAGCCATGCAAAGCTATATAAAAGAAGATTCCTAAAATGATACAATGAATCCCCTTAAGCATATAGGGATTGTAGTGCTGGTAGCTATCCTTCTCTCAAGCGGCATCCTTCTGCAGCAGCAGATTCCAAAGCAAGAAGCTGCGGCAGGAGCATCAGGGGCATCAATTGATGTTGATCAGATTCTTATCAAAGTAGTGGTAAAACAGGGTGAGTTTATTTCCAGGCCTGTCAGGATTAGTAACCGGGGCCTGAATGCTGAACACATAAGCATACAGGCAGCAGGGGCTGAAGGCCTGATAAAAATCCCTGAGCAGCAATTCCTCCTGCAGCCCGGCCAGACGAAAATCCTTTTCCTTCGGTTCTCTCCGCAGGATGAGGAAGCTGGAACATCGTTCTCCCCAGGAGTGTATGTGGGCAAGCTTATCATCTCAGGCAATCAGCCCAAGTCCATTCCTGTAGTTATAGAGGTTGAGAGCAAAGACGTCCTCTTTGACATGAACCTCAACCCGGTTTCTGCCGGCAGAGAAGTCCCTCAGGGCGGAGACTTCACCATTGAGGTCCGCCTCTTTAATCTCCTAGGCCTCTCCCAGGCAAATGTCCAGATGGAGTACCAGCTCAAAGACACCGCAAGCAACACAATTATCACAGAAAGTGAAAGCGTCGTTGTCAAGACACAGGCATCTTTCTTCAAGAGAGTCCATATCCCCGATAATCTCGCCAGAGGAGAGTATGTCTTTTCCGCCATCGCAACCTATGGCAGCTCAGTTGGAACAGCAAGCGCTCTCCTTGACGTAGGAGCTGCATCCCAGCTCTCAACACTCAAGCAGATATGCGTGGAATCCTCCTGGTGCTGGCTTACTGCATTTGTTGCGGCAATCGCCCTCTTTGCTGTGGCAGCATACATTTATTTCTTCGTCGGGTTATGGGCATATACCTCTATAAACCAGTACAGAGTATCCTCAAAGCAAGCCAAAGAGGATATCCAGAAGGAATGGCTCTGGATATGGATCATTACGCTATGGCTCTTCATCGCTGTGGTTGCTGTATTCCCCTACAGCGGAGTATTGCCTTTAGTGCAGATTGCAGCAGCAGCCAGGCAAGCTGTTCCTCTCCTTCCACTGATCGCAAGCGTTGTAGTTCTCTTCATTATTGCTGTCTGGATCATGCGGACAGCCATTGGATGGCTTGGAAAGCTCCGCATCCTGAAGTCCCCCGAGGAACGGCAACGGCAGAGGTTTAACAAGTACCTCAAGGCCTTTAATCAGTACCTGAGCCAAAGCGAGCACGCAATCAGCCAGGCAGATATCAGGCAGGTAGACAGGCTCATGCCTTCGCTTGAAGCAGCAGCGAGAAGTATAGAGTCATTAAGCAGGCAGGCAGGAAAAGCAGTCATTAGAAAGAAAGTTGAGCTGGTTAAGAAACACCGCGACATCCTGTCAAAAAGCCTCCTGCGCCAGGAGATAAAGGATCAGGAAATCAAGGGCCAGGGGATTGGAGAGCGCCAGGCTGCAGCTTCATTAGACCCAAAGAGGGGCAAAGTCGCTGAGTTCAATGAATGGCTCCGTAAGCTGGAGCATTCCATACAGAGGCGAGACAAAAAAGCCATCGCAGCATCCTACCCAAAAGCAAAGAAGGCATACGCAGAGCTTCTTGAGATGGACTTCACAAGCAAGGCGAAAGCCATTTTCTACAGGAAGATGAGGCAAGCATACGAAGAAGTAAAGCAGCTGGCTAAATGATTCGATGGAAATCCGATTTACCTGCCAAGGCCACCCAAATATCAGGGCAAGCCATAAAACAACGCTGGAGTTTACGCGGGACTCTCACCTTACTCCGAGGGGAACCTGTATAGTTGGCATCCAGGCAGACTTCAAGCTGCAGCAGATGAAGAGATTCCTGGCAGCCTTGAGAAAGGAGGACAAGCTGAAGATTGCGATACAATCCGGAGATGCGCAAGATTCATTGATTGCTGTCCCGAACAGGGATTTTTCAGACGCAGATGAAATGGTGATAAGGACAACAGAATTTCTCTCTTCAAGGACATTTGCCACCAAAGCCTCCAAATCTGCAGCCGGGCTTAACACCAATCTCAAGAGGATGATGAAGACACACAGCATCACAGTAAGTATATCAGCTGAGGGTTGCCGCCAGCTCGGCTCTTCATCTTTTCAGCAAAGAGCGGCACCTCGCCCGTAAGGGACAACCCCCTCCGCTGCTGACGCCTCGGTTGGTTGAGCCTCGCAAAAAAAGGCGGCAACCAGCCCATCTCGAAACATTTATAAACAATCCAAAGTTCCTCAATAGCACGCAAGGGGTATATTGGCGAAAGCGAATATATGCCGGAGATGCGTATTCTATGGCAAGGATGTATTCAAGAAAACGGGGAAAGTCAGGCTCAAAAAGGCCTGTCAAAAGGACCAAGCCTGCCTGGCTTGGCTATAAGCCAAAAGAGATTGAGATTATTATTGCAAAACTGGCGAAGGAGGGAAAATCCGCTTCCCAGATTGGGCTCATCCTGAGAGACACCTACGGAATCCCCGATGTCCGCCCAATTCTCAAAAAGAAGATCACGGGGATACTCCAGGAAAAGAAGATCCTTCCGGAGATTCCTGAAGACCTCTTTGCCCTGATGAAGAGGAGCAACGCCCTGCGAAAGCATTTTGAAGTCAACAAGAAGGACATGGTTGCCAAGCGGGGCCTGCAGCTGACAGACGCAAAAATAAAGCGTCTCATAAAGTATTATAAAAAAATCCGAAAGCTTCCGGTTGGATGGAAGATTGACGCCAAGCGGATACAGTACACCACGTAGCGCATTCTGTGGATTCTGGCAGGTTAAGGCTTCGGTGAAAATCAGTGCTGCCGCCCTTTGTGAGCAACATTATTGGGATCAGAGCATCGACTGTTTGCGTTAGCAAACCCAGGAAATCTTTGATTTCCGCTGTCGGGGGATGCCCCGTCGGGGACGAATGTCGATTATAGGAGTAAGGGACGCAAATTGCGAACTTGGCGGTAGCCGCGAAGCGAGATTTTCACCGCAGCCGCAGGTTAAGATATCTTTATATAATAACTGAAAGTGCATGGTGCTGATGGATAAATATGATGCATTTCGCAAGCATATTGCTGATTCTGCAAAAAAATTTCAGGAGCTGAAAAATGAAACAGTCAGGATAATATCGCACCTTGACTGCGATGGGATCTGCGCAGCCTCAATCCTCATCCATGCGCTGAAGAGCCAAAATAGGGGCTTTGCCATTTCTATCGTGCCTCAGCTTACTGAGACGTTCATCAAAGAGCTCGCAAAAGAGGAGTACAAAATCATCGCGTTTACAGACCTTGGCTCAGGGATGATAGAACAGGTGAAGGAGCATCTTAAGAGCAAAGATGTTGTGATCCTTGACCATCATGAAGTGTCCGGCGTCGGCAACGACAGGGTTCTCCACATCAACCCGCACATGTTTGGCATTGAGGGATCAAGGGAAGTCAGCGGAGCCGGAGTTGCTTATATGTTTGCTGAGGCTCTGGACAGGAAGAACGAGGCATGTGCTCACCTTGCCATTGTTGGAGCGATTGGCGACGCTCAGGAGAATAGCGGTTTTGAAAGGCTCAACGCCAGCATCCTTGAGACCGCAAGAAACCAGGGTAAGATAAGTGTCCAGAAAGGTCTTCGGCTGTTTGGGATGCAGACCCGGCCGATCCATAAAATCCTTGGGTACAGCACAGACCCCTACATCCCTGGTGTCTCTGGATCTGAATCAGGCGCAATTCAGTTCCTCCATAATCTCGGAATCAGCCCAAAGAAGGGAAAGGGATGGAAGAAGATGGCTGATCTCAGCCAGGAGGAGATGCAGGCACTTGTAGCAGGCGTGGTACTGGCCAGGCGGGGCGAAGCCAAGCCCGAAGATGTCCTTGGCAATATCTACATCCTCGAGCAGGAGGAAGAAGAATCTCCTCTCAGAGACGCAAAGGAATTTGCAACACTGCTCAACTCCTGCGGCAGGATGGGAAAAGCCTCATTGGGAATCGGAGCGTGCCTCGGCGATCCGAAGATGAAGAGGCAGGCAATCAGCCACCTGCTGGAATACCGAAGGGAGATCATTGCTGCCATGCAATGGTTTGAGGCGCATCGCGGAACTGCGGCTGTCCAGGAGCATCCGGGCTATATGATCATCAGCGCAGGAACAGAGATACTCAGCACCATGATCGGCACGATAGCATCTATGATCGCAAAATCAAACACCACCAGGCCCGGCACTATTATTATTTCTATGGCAGAGGCTCCGGACAAGACCCTGAAGGCAAGCATCAGGCGGGCCGGCTTTCAGAGCGACGGCTCCATCGACCTCAGGAGCATCATGGAAGAGATCACATCAAGAGTTGATGGCAGCAGCACTGGCGGCCATATCTACGCAGCAGGGTCTGTCATCCCGCAGGGCAAAGAGAAAGAATTTCTTGAAGCTGCCAGAGACGTGCTGGGCAAGCTAGCGGGTCAAAAGAGAGTTCCTGACTGAATCGATTGAATCTGCGATGTCGCTTCCCCTCTTTGTCAGCGTAAGAAGCTTTAATCTGCCCTTTTTGTTGAAGCTGATAAGATCATTTCTCTCCATCTGCTGAAGAATCTTCACCACATGGGAATACGTGCAATCGATCGACTTTGCGAGGGAAGATGCGTAGACGTTGCTTTTTGAGTTCCTGAGATTAATCAGCATCATCGCCGGCTTCTCTCGAAAGAAAACGTTGAATATCTTGGTATTCTTCATACATCCCCCTCATGTGTGTCCTCGAATATACAGGTAATGACCTATAGGCTGCAAAGCACAGTTGTTATATAAAGTTTGTGGTGGGGGTTTTTAAGGAGGGAAAAAAGTTAAAAGGGGAGAAAGATTCCAGAGGGAGAGATGGGTATCCAACCGGGGTCATTAGCTGCGCTGATCCTCGCAGGCCATAATCAGGGAAGAACGGCCAAAGCTCAGGAGCAGGAGGAAAAAGAATGGGTTGGCAGGATCTATAGGGAGCAGTTCATCATTGGAAGGAACAAATCACTGCTGACAATAGACAAGCCTCCGGAAAGCAGGCATTTTGGCATAGTAAGCATGCTTCATTCAGTTTGGAAGGACAGGGAAGAGAGAAAGCAGGCAGCTCAGGAGAATCTTGGGACAAGCCTTGAAAGGGTTATTGAGGCATGCCAACAGAGCAGGTATATCAACAAGGAGGAGATTTATCCCATAGGCCCAAAGCTGCGCATCCAGAGAACAGTGAAAGATAAGGGAATCCACATCCAGCAGCAAGGCTCTGATCTTCAGGAGAATATCGAATTGGGAATGAGCGCTCTGCATAATGGGGCTTTCTATAGCCAGGAGTACCTTCTGATTATCAGTGGGGATGTCCCTTTGGTTACAGGAGATGACATTGATATATTTGTCGAGAATTCCCAGAAGAGGGGCATAGAAGGTGTTGAGATGTATGCTGCAGTTGTGTCAAGAAAAGATCTTGCGGCATTTATTACCAAGAAAGACCTTGCAGCGTATGGCATTCCGAGGTTCAACGACCATCCCCTGCTCCTTCCATTAAGTTTACTCCCTGGCAACCTAAGGAAGTTTGGAATTCCATTGAATGACAAAGAAACTATCCTGACAGGCAGGGATATCGACATGTACATGTCTGGAAACATGTTCCTAGCCCAAGTAAATGCAGTGGACGAGAAAAGCAGCATGATACCGATGCTGTACTCAAAAAGAAGGATTATGGGAGAGGCGTATCAAAGCAAGGGTTTCAGGGGATTGCTGGATCTGGGAACAGGAAAATGGTCTGTTCTTGAAGCAGAGCAGATGTTCAGGGAGGAGAAAGGGATTCACGGGAGGATGGTTCTGGTCCCGCCTCACTGCAGCCTTGACATTGACACCTGGAAAGACAGGATGAGATGCTCTGCGTATCTTTTCAGGCAGAAGGAATCCCAATAAGGGTACCAAGGATATATACGAATCATACGAATCAATAATATACATTTCTCTATACTAGTATCTATTATAGAAACATTTATATATTAGTTCAACCTAACCCTAAGGTACATGGTATTGTTGTTTGACAGGTTCAACCTCCCCGACAATATCTATGAAGTGATTTTCGCCACAAAGCAGCAGAAGATTGTGGGAAAGTTACTGATAGAAAACATAAAAGAGAATAAAGGGGAGATGACAAAGACAGAGATGTCTCTCTTTGCTACCAGGCTTCACGACGGCACTCTGATAACAACAATAGACGAGCCCGAATACTGGGGAAAGAAAGTCAGGATTTCCTACAACAAAAGGCAGTTTTATGATCGCATCCTGACTCCCATGAAAAGCATGGGCATCATTGACTATGACCTTTACAAAAAGACATACAAGATTTCGGATAGGTTCAATAAAGAGATGATCCGTATAGGATTAATGTGGCTCCAAGAGCTGCGAAAACCTCCTCAACTCATGAAAAAGAAACTCTCATAAGAAGGGCCTGGCGCCTGATTCTTACCCAACCCCCCAACATTGCCGGGCCCTCCTTCTGATTTCTGATGTTCATTTCTCGTGTCTGATCTTTACAAAAACATTAAAAACATATCATAAAACACAGGCATGCAAGGGTCCATGGTCTAGCGGTTATGACATCACCTTCACAAGGTGAAGGTCCCCGGTTCGAATCCGGGTGGACCCATACTGGCTCATTGAAAAGTTTCTCACTTCGTTCGGCAATGCCAAGTTCACCATGTACTGTTTCGGCTGTTGAACGGCATTCCCCGTATGGGACGACCCCCTTGTCGTTGCTCTGCTCTCTGTTCAAATGGCTCACAAAGGGCATTGCATCACATTTCAATGAGCCGGCCCATACAAAAGTATAAAAAGGAGAGTTCTTTGCTGAACAGGAGGGGGAAACATGAAATCATCCGACAGGAAGGAATTCGAGATGGAAGACAATCAGAGAGAAGAGGACGTCTACACTAAAGAAGGCAGGGAAAAGCTTGTTGAAGATTCAGAAATATCTGATTTGGAAGAAGGGTTTATGGAAGGCGCGGCAAACGCCGGCTCTGGCGCAAAATGCAGAAACTGCGGGAAGATACTTATAGATGCAGATTCTGTGGTGGAGAAGGAGATTGACGATGAAGATATGAAGTTCTGCTCAGACCACTGCTCCGAGTCCTTTGAACAGCGCAGGAAAGGCAAATGGCAAAAGAAAGGCAGATAATAGTGTCGCAAAATACAGCCTTAATCCTCGGCATACTCGTCATTGCAAGCCTGGGGATTTCTGTCTATAACCTTGTGAGTATCAAAGCCGCTCCGCAGAACAGCATCACTGGCGCAGCAACCAGCCAGCAAGCGCAGGAAGTGCAGGAATTCCTCAATCAGGTCACTTCTATCCAAGGATTGGAGCAGTACAGGAATGTGAATCCCCTGGCGATTATCCAAATCAATGAGCAAAACATCGCAGAACTCCAGCAGCAGATTGCTGGAGTCACAAATGCCCATCTTGGAGAGATTATCATCGAGTATCCGAATGCCATCTTTATCTATGATGCCCGGACAGGATCAGTTGCAAGAATTATAAGCACGCAGGAAGCTGCAGCGAATGCGATCCTTCAAAGGCTCAACAGCCACGCTGAGCTTGGGGACTTAAGGCAGATCACTCCTGCCATCGGTGTGATAAGCAACGAGTCTCTGATCGGTTTGAAGGCGCAATACCCCTCATACTTCAATGATGTAACGCCAGGCCAACTGCTGGTGAAGTATCCCCAGCACCTCGTGGTGTACGATGCTCAGGCAGACACGATCCAGAAGATTTTCACCATCAGCGAACAGTTGCCTTAATCCTGCGCACACCCTTTCCAATCCCTTCTTCGCTGACAATCTTGAAGCTTCCGAGCTCTGACGTATTGGTCACATGAGGCCCGCCGCAAAACTCCTTAGAGAAGTCACCAATAAAATAGACCGAGACCCGATCCCCATAACTCTCCCCAAATTGCATCTGGCAGCCTAATTTTTTTGCCTTCTCAAAAGGCATCTCCTTGCGTTCAACAGGGATTGCCTCTTGTATTTTCCTGTTCACAAGCTCTTCAACTTTCTTAATCTCATCCTTGGTGAGCTTCCGCCCAAGGTTGAAGTCAAAACGCAACCGTTCAGGAGTGATGTTCGACCCTTTCTGCACAATACCCTCATCAACAACCATCCGTAACGCCTCATTCAGGAGATGGGTCGCAGTATGCAATTTGACAGTATTCGCTGAAGTGTCAGCCAGCCCTCCCTTGAACTTCTGCTCAGCTCCCCGCCTGGAGAGGTCCTTATGCTTCTCAAAGTCCTCAGAAAAGCCATTCTCGTCCACCTTCAGCCCTTTTTCTTTTGCAAGCTCAACAGTCATCTCAATCGGAAATCCATAGCTTTGAAAAAGCAGGAATGCTTCACGCCCTGAAATAAGTTCCTTCTTGTCCTTGACAAACCTCCCAAACTGACGGAGCCCTTTCTCAAGAGTCTGCCTGAACTGTCTCTCTTCCTTCATCAGCTCATTCAGGATGGATTGTTTTTTCTTTTTTAATTCAGGATAAGTATTCGAAAACATATCAACAACCAGCGCCCCTGCCTCTTTGGTGAATCCCCGGGATATTCCAAGGAGATTTCCATGCCTGACAGCCCTTCTGATAAAGCGTCTGAGGATGTAGCCCTGATCCACATTGCTTGGAACAACCCCCCGTTCATCTCCCAAGATAAACACTGCTGCCCTGAGATGATCAGCAATAATGCGGAAGGATCTTTCCTGGAATTCATCAGGATCTGCAATCCCTGAGAGCAGCTTGAGGTTGTCAATCAGGGGGATAAAAAGCTCGGTTTCAAAAACGGATTGCTTTCCGTTCAGGCTCGTAACAACCCTCTCAACACCCATTCCTGTGTCAACATTCCTCTGGGCAAGAGGAACAACGCTTCCATCCTTCTTCTTCTCATACTCCATGAAGACATCATTCCATATCTCAGCCCATCTCTTGTCTCTGGGATCAAATTTCAAAGGAGCCTTTCCGCTTCCTGTCCAGAAGAACATCTCAGTATCAGGCCCGCAGGGCCCTGCCTCTCCCACAGGCCCCCACCAGTTGTCTTCCTTTCCAAGCTTTGCTATCCTCTCTTCAGGAACACCAAGTGATCTCCAGATTTCATAAGATTCCTTGTCAAACGGAGCATCCTTGTCTCCTTTAAACACAGAGACCGCAATCTTCTCTTTTGGCAGGCCAAGCCACTCCTTGCCTCTCAGAAACTCCCAGCTCCAGCTGATCGCCTCTTGCTTGAAATAATCTCCCAATGACCAGTTCCCGAGCATCTCAAAAAAAGTCAGGTGGAAATTGTCTCCAACCTCGTCAATATCTCCTGTCCGTATGCATTTCTGCACATTAACAAGCCGCCTTCCCAAAGGGTGCTTCTGCCCCGTCAGATAAGGAACCAGAGGCTGCATCCCTGCTGTTGTGAACAATACGGTTGGATCGTGCTCAGGCACAAGCGACGAAGAAGGGATCAATGCGTGATTCTTTCCCCTGAAAAAAGTAAAGTATTTCTTCCTCAGTTCGTCAGCATTCATGGAAGGAAAGAGTTGCTGCTGGTATTTAAATGTTTAATGGGGAGAACAGAGAGCCTAGATACATAACCAGAGGCGAGACCAGTATTCTCAATTGCTCATCCTTTGACCAAATCATTTATCATCTGCTGGCGAACCGCCTGCCTGGCTTCGCAGAGTGCATGGTGGACAATACCTTTTGAGGCGTTGTCTTCCCGTGCGAGAGCGTCAGCTGAATAGCAGATGCCCCGCCCATTAAGTCCACAATGCTGCCTGTACCATTGTTTATGGATATCAGGTATTGCCACCTTATCGAGTGCATGTTCGAGTTGTGGCGTTGAAAAATGGATTCTTCCATCATAGTAGATGCCATTTTTCCTAAGAAAGATAGACCGCCTGGTCATTTGACTCTTAATGCAGTTTATAGTAACGGAGTGAGAATTTGCTAAGGTTCGGTTGGAATAAGTATCGCCGTCAAGATACCCGCATTTAATGAGGTAAATTCTGTTGTACTTAGGACCAAGATTTTTAGCTTGATAAAATATTTCAGAGATTTGATGCAACATCTGGGCGCGGTATGTGCTTATAAGGGAATCGCCTGGCTTTTGCAAATCATCAATCATATCCAGTAGTTGCCGATGGAGTTTGATAACGCGAGCTTCCGGTACTCCAAACATTTCCCCCACTTCTTTCAGGGTATAATCACACCCATCCTCCAAGCCGGTAAGCATACGGAATATATTTTTTGATTGCTCAGGAACATTAAGCCTGCTCACAAGCCTACGTGCCTTGGCTAGTTCCTCAGCATTCATGGCTTCCTCAGAAGGCCATGGCGTTTTCATATCCGCAAGAACGTCTTCAAGCTTGAGTGTTCCTTCTTCGTTGACAACGACATCAAGATTGAGAAGGGATTCAAAATTGAATGCGGGGCCTGCAGGCGTAAATGTAAGAAACTGCAAATCCCCTTTAAGAGCTCCAGAAGGGTATTTAGGGAATGCTTCAATGACTTTCTGAAAACTTGGCTCTTTACCATGCTGATCAATGTAGTGGATTATCCAACCCGCAAGCTTGGACCTGCGCCCGTAGATCTTTCTAGGAATTCTGATTGGCCTGTCCTGAGTACTAATCGCTAGGTCTATTGAGTAATCGACCCAATAGGAAGCATACGTGGAAAGCCGATTAGGCATTCCCGTTCGTGGGTTGATTCTATCAGGATCAAATTTTAAGATGGCGCGGTGTAATCCAATATACCCTTCTTGTAAAAGGTCCATTGGGTCAAGGAGAATGCAGTTCTTCCTATTGGCCTTCACTTTTGAATAAACCAGCCTGATATTGGCTTCACCCAAATCATCCACAGCCGCCTCATCCCCTGCCCTAACCGGCATAAGCAGCTCATGCTCTTCCTTTGCCGTAAGCAGGGGCACCTGGCAGAAGTAGTTAAGAAAGCGCCTCTCAGGGCTTGAGCCGCGTTCAGGGAAAGAAAGCTCTCGCTCTCTCCGTATCCTCTCCGACCTTAGCTCCCTTCTTGGCTTTATGCCTCCATTTTTAATGCTTGCAAGCACACCCTTAGCATCTTCAGGAGATAGATGATAAGAATCTGTCATCGTTTCAGGCCTTTGAACAGGCAGTTCTCCTGCAAGAATTGCATCATAGACTTGATTATAAGAAAGCCCAAACTGTTTCATTGCCTCGGGGATTGTGATACTAGTCCCCCTCACCCTTTTTTTAGGAACAATACTGCCTTCTGGGCCATAGACGGGTGAGACGCCTAATAAATTCAACATCACAACAACAACATCAGGATCCGCGTCAATCATCTCTGCAAGATCGTTCACAGGCTTGTCTGAATTCGCACGCAGGATTGCAAGATTGCCCAGAGTTGCCTTATTTAGGCTTACTTTTTCCATAGATGAAGGCAGAGGTAACGCATTATTTAAAACTATTTCCATAAGCTATTTATGAGTTTTTTTCATAGAGTTAGGAGTTGCCTGCAACACCGAAATGATAGTCCTGCTCCACAAAATAGCGAATTATGAATTTCCAGATAACGAAAACCGCACTAATCCCCGACCTAAAGGTCGGGGTTTTTGATCGCGCGGTTTTCGGGACAGGAAAATTGAAAAGCAATTTTCCGTCCCAAAAATCCTCGGATTTTTGTGGATTGAAAATTCGGGCTAAAGCCCGCGTCTTAAACCCCGAATTTTCAATAAACATTTCAAAGATACCTTCCAAGCTTTGCTTGGTTGCTCACATCTGCCAATAGCCTGCTCCTCCCCAATATCGGCTCAATATCATAATTAAATTTCCTCTTCGCAACAGCCTTGGCATAGCTCATCAAAAGCTCCTTGCTTGAAAACGTGAGCGGCCCCCCCATCATCGTCTTCCGGACCGCCTCCCTCACAACCCATACCCCTAAAGGGACAAGGTAGTCTCCTGTGATAAATCTTAAAACAAGGCAGCTTCCCTGCCTCTTCATATCCTTCAGCTTCTCCAGCACAGCCAAACGCGAAGCATAGAATCCGCCAGCAGTTTCCTCAACATAGCTCTTCCTTCCATCATAAGGCTCAAAGTCAGTAGTATAGTGAGAAGACCCCGCAAGCATCTCAAACAGCTCATACTGCCACACATCAGGAAACACCAACACCAAGAAATAATTCCCCAGATACCCCCCAAAATACGCCTGGTAGCCCCCAACAGGACAATCCTTGATCTGCTTGACAATATGATTGCCAAGAGTGCTGTCTGTTGCTGTAATAGACCATCGGGTAGGCACCATCTTCCTATCCTTCTTCATGCCCATAACTCCAGTAGAAAACACCCTCATAAGGTAAGTCTCATCATAGCCGTGCTTTTGCAGATACCCTAAAGCATCAGCAGCCTTCAGGTCAATATCGTTGTATACCTTCTCAATATGAACCGGAATCTTAGGGTTGGAAGTTATATCCATCTCCTTCAGCTGCGCCACTGGACCTGAAGGGGCGATATACGAATCAGTATTGATTCGAAAGAAAGGCCTCTTCTTCAGCTCGATCTCCACATCAACAGGCTTGCTGGCCATAGAGATCTCCTGCAGATCCATGATAGACCTTGCTCGGGCGCCCGTCTCCCTGACGTGGACAGCGCTCCTGGAATTCATAAGAGAGCTTCGATACTCAACAATCTTCCCTAAAGCCAGGCTGTCAGCAGCCCACTGCCTCGGAGCATCCAGCTTCCAGCTTTCATCAAAACTCTCAGGAGGCGCAAACACGCCTGCCTGCACAGCCGGATACCCAAACCTTCCGATGAAAGGCGCAACCCCTTGCGTGGAATAATGCTCTTTGCTGAACCGCTTCTTCAGTTGTATGACAGAATACGCCTTCATGCACACAGGGCAGTCCAGCTTCCCGCAGTTGAACAGAGGATGTTTTGAAGGCTTTGGCAGCATAGTAAAAACAGAGCCTTCCAAGAGTTAAAAAGGTTATTGAAACGGGGACGGTCTAATCTACGGAACTCCCCCCTTTTTGCTCCCTCCGTCGGGTTCGTTTGAACATCTCCGCATAGTTATAATGCGATAGTTATTGAAATATCTATAACTATATACATCTTTCGGTTGATATATGAATTATCATAATTATAGAAAGATTTATAAATATAAAGTTATAACTAACTCGTATGCAGGAGAATAATGATATACAAGACATTTGGGAGTTATATGGGGTTAAAGAAAATCCTTTCTCCATTTCTCCCATTATGGTTATGGGTGGCGCAATACCTATTGATTCCTTTGTTGGGAGAGGAGAATTCATAAAAAGGTTAAGTCGGATAATTGGTTCAAAAGGTGGGTCAAGGGTCTTTGTTTATGGAGATATCGGAATTGGAAAGACATCATTTGTGAATGTGGTAAGGAGTTCTGCTGTTCAAAAGGGATTTTTCACGCATTTTAAAGAGATAACAACGCAAGATAAATGGACGCCCGATGAATTTGTTTTAAATACATTATCCGCCATTTATTCGACTTTAAAACTTCTTAAAGAAAAACCTGTGAGTAAGGATACATATGATAGATTAGAAAGTCTATTCGAAATTGGCAAGACAAGTATTAGTGCAGGAATTTCGGTCGCTGGTTTTGGCGGGAATTATGCATCGCAGAAAAAATCACCCGATGTATTGCCCTCTGTCAGTCTGCAAAGTTTTTTTGCTGAGTTAATAGAGGAGATAAACAATAATACAAAAAAAGAGGTTATCATCCACTACAATAATTTGGAATTAATGTCTGAAAAGAAAATCAGAAGTTTATTTGGCACATTAAGGGATTATTTCCAAACAAAAGGGGTTCATTTTATTTTTATCGGAAATCTCACTGCTTTTTCCATACTTCAGAGTGTCCCAAGATTCTCGTCAATACTGTCAGATACCCCGTTTCATATTGAAACATTGATTTATAATGAGGTTATTGAGGTAATAAGAAAAAGATTTGAAGGTTTACGCATTTCAGAAAAACTCAATTTGATTTACCCCTATAATGAACATTGTTTGAAAATTCTTTATGAATTAATGGATGGGAATATTAGGGATATATTAAATAGTTTATCAACAGCTGTATTTCATGCTACGACGGAAAGTCCGGTTAAGCTGGATAAAAATAAGTTAGCAAGAGTTTTGAATGAAGTCTTAGAAAAAAGATACCTTAATAGATTAACTCCAAGAGAACGAGAAGTTTTAGGTGAAATTATAAAGCACAAAGAGATAACCAATAAAGCATTATCTGATAAACTAAAGATTCCTCGCTCTAATATTTCGAATTATATTAAGGACTTGGAAAATTCAGGTTGCGTATTTTTAAGAAGAAAGAATGGAAAAGATAAATTTTGGAAAGCTGACCCTAAGATAAAGTGGTTATTGCTTAAAGAAGATTCTCAACAGACCTTACCAACCTAAAGTGCCTCATGCGGCACCCTTACGTGCGTCCCACCAATGCAGCAGCCCCCGTTTTCGTGGTAATGCCACACTTTCGGGACTCAAAGACGTTTTTCGTTACCTTTATAAACTATATAAAACCCCTTTAGAAATGCACTCGCCAAGACATCCAGGTTCTGAAATCCTTTCATACCCATCTCAATCGAAGTCTAAGAAGTCTAAGGATACTCCAATAAAGCTATTGCAGAACAGCAAAGTATTTAACAAACCAGTAAGCAGGGAGTTCACATGAGCAGCGATATCCTTGACAGCCTTGCAGAAAGATCAGATGAGCATGAGTTTTACACTCCTTTTCCAAAAGGCTACAAGGCAGGAAAGGCAAAGTATGTCATCATAACAGGCTCAGTCATGTCTGGCGTAGGAAAAGGAACCCTGAGCTCTTCGATTGGCAATCTCCTGAAATGCCATGGCCTTGCAGTTGCTCCGATTAAATTTGACGGCTACCTCAATTACGATGCAGGCACGCTCAATCCCTTTCGCCATGGAGAGGTCTTTGTCCTGGATGACGGAACAGAATGCGACCTGGACTTAGGAACCTATGAGCGCTTCCTCAACCAGAACCTGAGCAAGGATAATTACCTCACTGCCGGCAAGATTTTCAAGACGATCATTGACAAGGAGCGAAAAGGGGATTACCTTGGCAGGGACGTCCAGTTTATCCCCCATGTTACCGGAGAGATTAAGAACTTTGTAAGGACATTGGCAGTGAGAACAAGCGCTGATGTGGTCCTTGTAGAAGTCGGAGGAACCGCAGGAGATTTGGAGAACTCCTACTTTCTGGAGGCAATGCGGGAGCTTTCCTATGAGGAAGGCAGGGAGAATGTCTGCTTCGTAAACGTGACCTATATCATAGATCCGAGCTCCCTTCAGGAACAGAAATCAAAGCCTGCCCAGCTTGGCTTGAGGATTTTGCTTTCCCTTGGAATCCAGCCCCATATCATCCTCTGCAGGGCAAGGAATGAGGTGACAGAGAAGATCAGGGAAAAGATATCGATCTACGCCAACGTTCCTGTGTCCCATGTTTTCAGCGTCCCAAACGTAAGCAATATCTACCAAGTTCCTATTGATCTTGAGACAAAAGGTCTGCACAAAGAGATATTCAAAATACTTGGCCTCAAACCGCGAACAAATGGGGACAAGGAGCTGACATCTGAAAACTGGAGAGAGATAGCAGAGGGTCTTGCCGGTGCAAAGAAAGAGGTCACCATTGGGATTATCGGCAAATATACAACTGTGCAGGACTCTTACCTAAGCATCCTCAAGGCATTGGAGCATTGCGGGTCAAAGCTCAGGATCAAGCCGATTGTGAAATGGGTCGAATCATCCGGCATTAAAGACATTCCAGGCTCCCTCAAAGGGGTTTCCGGCATCATTGTGCCGGGAGGGTTTGGGAAAAGGGGCACAGAAGGGAAGATCGCATGCATACAATACGCCAGAGAGCACAATCTTCCCTATCTCGGGCTCTGCTACGGCTTCCAGATGGCAGTGGTCGAGTTCGCCAGGAATGTATGCAAGCTGGATGCCAATTCCACAGAGATTGACCCAAAATGCAAAGATCCAGTCATTGATGTCCTGCCTGAACAAAAGAAGATCGAAGGCTTAGGAGGCAACATGCGCTTGGGTGGCCAGGATGTCAGCATCAAAAAAGGGACTCAGGCATACAGGATTTACAAAAAGGATACTGCAAGGGAGCGCTTTCGCCATCGCTATGAATGCAATCCCGAATACATCAAGACTCTGGAAAAGCATGGGATGGTATTCTCAGGAAAATCCCCCAAATACCCTATTATGCAGATTCTCGAACTCCCAAAAAATACCTTCCACATAGGAGTCCAGTTCCATCCTGAGCTGTCATCAAAGCCTCTGAGCCCCCATCCATTATTTGTGGGCTTTGTAGAGGCTGCAGCAAAGTATAAGCCAGGATAGCATTTCCAAGCCCAAGCGCCATTGAAAAGTTATGCAGCGCCCTCCTGTGAGCCATTGGAACAAAAGACTGTGCAACGACAAGAGGGTTGGCGCCTTCGGAGAATGTCGTTTTTCCTTAGCATCTGCGCATGGCGAACTTGGCGCTGCCGAGCGAAGCTAGCAACTTTTCAATGGCACCAGCCCAATAACTTTTTAAACACACCTTTTTTCTTGACTCTTGCATGGCAGAAGGGCAGAAAGGGATGCTGCAGAAGCTGAGGAGAGTATACGAGGAAAAGCTCCATATCCTGTGGCTCATCCCGAACATCCTTCTTCTTATTGCATTGATCCAGATAGGGCTCCAGTTCAGCCAGACCGGAGAGATTCTGCACAGGGGGGTTTCCTTGCGCGGTGGGTTTACAGTCACTGTTCCCACAAATCAGGAATTTAGCATTGACGAGATTCAAGATTCAATCAGCAGAGCCATTGCCTATGAGGTTTCAGTGCGGAGGCTCTCTGCTGCAGGAGCGCAGCTTGGATATATCATCGAGAGCTCTGTGGACCCGGAAAAGGAGGGGAATCTGGAACTCCTGCTCGCCGCGATAGAACGGAATCTGAATATGAACAGGGATGCATTCTCTGTTGAAATCATCGGAAGTTCGTTAGGTTCTGCATTCTTTAAGCAGGCCCTCAAGGCGATGCTCATCGCCTTTGTCCTCATGTCCATTGTGGTTGCCATCTATTTCAGAACATTTGTTCCCAGCCTTGCTGTTATTCTCGCGGCGTTTTCCGACATTGTCATCACCATGTCAATAACCAACATCCTCGGCATGAAGATCGGAACAGCCGGAATTGCGGCATTTCTCATGCTCATAGGATACAGCGTAGACACAGATATTCTCCTTACAACGCGCGTCATGCGGAGGCAGCAGGGAAGCGTCATGGACAGGATACTGGGAGCTATGAAGACCGGCTCGACGCTCAGCCTCACAACACTGGCTGCCGCCATTGCAGGCCTTGCCTTCTCGCAATCTGAGGTCATTCGCCAGATCATGGTGATTATCATCATTGGTCTTGTTGTCGATTTTATTGCCACCTGGCTGCAAAATGCGGCAATCATCAGCATGTATATGAAAAAGAGGGCCTAATGGGAAAGATAAAGCAGATCTTCCAGAATATACGCGTTATTATCATGGGGATTGTTTTGATCCTCGCGATCGTAGCTATATCTCCGAATCCCTTCAGCCAGGGCGTTGCCATACGAAGCGTAACCCCGAACAGCTCAGCCGCAATTGCTGGTATCGAAAACCCACCCAGCAGTATCTGGCCGATGGGAAGGGAGCGGATTGTGTCAATAGACAATAATCCCATAAGATCGGAAGCTGAGTACTATAGCCTCATCAGTGGATTAGAGCCAAACCAGACCCTTAACATCAAGACAGGCAAAAAGCTGTACAAGCTCAGGGTCAAGGAAAAGGTGAACACCACAGAGCTGAACGAAAGCGAGGATCGGGTGATTGAAGAGAGCATCGCAGTAAATGAGACAATAGACGGAACAGTGCAGGAGATTAATAGGACCATCAAAAGAGTGATCAGAGTTCCAAAGATAAAACGGGAGGTCCTTGGCGCAGAAGATATTGGATTGAGGATATTTGATGCGCCGGTCACGAACATTAGGAAAGGCCTTGATCTTCAGGGAGGCGTTCGCGTCATACTCCAGCCTGAAGAGGCCGTGAGCGAAGCGTATATGCTTGATGTCATCGCAACAATGGAGCAGCGCCTCAATGTTTTCGGGCTGAGTGACGTGGTGCTCCGCTCAGCAAGCGATCTTGATGGAAATCTGCTTGCAATAGTGGAAATCCCCGGAGCAAACGAAGAGGAGGTAAGGGATCTTATTGGAAAGCAGGGGAAATTTGAGGCAAAGATCAGCAATGAGACCGTCTTCAAAGGAGGAGAGGACATTACGTATGTATGCAGGAGCGCAGAATGCGCAGGCATAGACCCAGCCAGGGGCTGCGGGATTACAGAAAGCGGCCTGTGGGCGTGCAGCTATCGGTTCTCGATAACCCTGAGCCCTGATGCTGCAAAGAAGCAGGCCCAGGCTACAGAAAAACTCAGCATTGTGACTGAAGGAAGCCAGAGATACCTGAGCGAAGAATTGCTTCTCTTCCTTGACAACAGCCAGGTTGACTCATTGAGCATCGCTGCAGACCTTAAGGGAAGGGAAGTGACAGACATCCAGATCAGCGGCTCTGCTGGCGGAGCATCCAAGCAGGAAGCAACGACGAATGCTCTGCAGGGCATGAAGAAGCTCCAGACGCTCCTCATCACAGGAAGCCTTCCTGTAAAGCTGAATGTTGTAAAAGCCGATACTATCAGCCCCTTGCTTGGTGAAGAGTTCCTGAAGAGCACCCTCTGGATGGGAATTGCCGCCCTGCTGGCAGTGAGCGCAGTCATCTATGCAAGATACCGGAGGATGTCGCTCCTGATTCCGATGGCGGTGAATATCATTGTTGAGGTCGTGATTATGCTGGGAGTCGCTGCCTTGATTGGCTGGAATATCGATTTGGCTTCAATAGCCGGGATTATCGTCTCTGTGGGAACCGGAGTCGATCAGCTTATCATGATAGCAGATGAGATATTGCTTGGGGAATCCCAGGAGATCTACGACTGGAAGCGCCGCCTCAAGAACGCGTTCTTCATCATTATGGGAGCGTACTTTACAGTGGTCGTTGCCATGGTCCCATTGATGTTCGCTGGCGCCGGCCTCCTGAGGGGATTTGCGATCACCACGATTATCGGGGTAAGCATCGGTGTCTTTATCTCCCGGCCAGCGTATGCTAAGGTGTTGGAGATTCTTCTCAGGGAGTGAGAGGAACGGATTAAGGAGTTAAAAAAGAGCACAAAGGATGAAGACAGAACCAATTGCTATCGTGTTGATTGTGCTGGCTACAGCCCTCACCTCTACGGGCCAGATATTATTCAAGATGGCGTCTGAGAAATTCGGATTTTCCGTCGCAGGGACCATTGGCAATGGAACTCTTATATCCGGGCTTGCAGTGTATCTCCTTGCATCCCTGCTGCTGCTGCTCAGCCTTCAGAGGGGGGAGCTCAGCGTGATATACCCTATTATTGCAACAGGATTTGTTTGGGTGAGCCTGTTCTCGGTCGTTTTTTTTAACGAGACCCTGGGCATCTTCAAGATAGGAGGAGTGGCTTCCATCATCGCCGGGATTACGCTTATAAGCCTTGGGAGAGCATGACAACGTCAATCGGGTCAGTCATTGCGGTGCTGGTTGCATCAGTCTTCGGAGCCCTGGCTGCGCTGCTGATCAAGAAAGGATCAGCAAAGTTTAATTTCAGGATCGCTGACCAGGTGGCGAATATCCCCTTGCTTATGGGGGGAACGATCTACGTCCTCACGACCGTCGTATTTATTGCGAGCCTGAAATACGGCGAGCTTTCAGTGTTGTATCCGCTTGTTGCGACAACCTATGTGTGGGTTGAGCTCTTCTCCATTAAATATTTAAATGAATCGATGAACCGGAGAAAATGGATTGGAGTGGGCTTGATTGTGGTTGGAGTTGCACTGATTGGTATGGGGAAGTAACATGGCAGAGAATGGGAATGAGAAAAGAGTGATGGTGTTTTCGCTTGGAGGGTCTATCATTGTTCCCGAGAGAGTGAATGTTGCCTTCCTGAGAGGTTTCGGAAATCTTGTTCTGGAGCTTAGCCAGGAATCCAAAGTTGCAATCGTCTGCGGCGGCGGCAAAACCTGCAGGGACTACATCAATGCAACAAAAAGGGTTGCAAAAGCTAAACAGGTTGATCTCGACTGGGTGGGGATTGTCTCGACCTGGCTGAATGCAGAGATGCTCAGGGCAATCTTCGGGGATAAGGCGTATGAAAGGGTCATCTACAATCCAACAAAGCCTATCGACACCGACAGAAAGATCATCATAGCAGGAGGTTGGCTTCCAGGATCAAGCACAGATAAGGATGCAGTGCTGCTTGCAAAGAATCTTGGGGCTGGCGCAGTAGTGAATCTCTCTGACATAGAGTATGTATATGACAAAGACCCCAAGAGATACCACGATGCAAAAAAGCTTGAACGCCTGAGCTGGGATCAGATGAGGAAGATTGTTGGGGATAAATGGGTTGCTGGCATGAACCTGCCCTTTGATCCCGAAGCATGCAAGGAGGCCCAGGCAGCAAATATCCGGGTAGTGATCATGAATGGAACGGATCTTGAAAACCTGAAGGATTACCTCAAAGGCGCGCCGTTCAAAGGAACCGTGATAGAATAACGAAAACCGCACTAATCCCCGGCCTAAAGGTCGGGGTTTTTGATCGTGCGGTTTTCGGGATTGAAAATTCGCCCTGAAGGGCTGGGTTTTCCACCCGGCGAATTTTCAATAAGAATTTTTGGATTAGGGGGTTTCTTTTGTCCCAACAGCTCGCAGAAAAGTGTCAGTGAGGGAACCGAAAGGGTAATAACAATCTTTATAAACAATCTTCCCCTGCAAAAACATCATGGGTGTAACGCAGGATATCAGGGATTTGGCTCGGTTTGAAGAGATTCTTAATGTCCTCTTTAAGCATGAATTCGGCTACCTTCTTGAAAGGCTGCGGTTAAAGGAGTACCTTCCTGCATCCCGGAGGTTCCAGGCTGAGAGATTCATAGAAAAAGACACGCAACCAGAGCGGATTCGAATGGTGTTCGAAGACCTCGGGGGGGCATTCATCAAGCTTGGCCAGCTGCTCAGCATTCGCCAGGATTTGATCCCAAAGGAGTTCTGCGACGAGTTCAGGAATCTTCAGGACAATGTCCGGCCGTTCCCGTTCAAAAAGGTGCAGGAGATTATTGAGAGAGAGTACAAAAAGCCGCTTTCGCAGGTCTTCAGGAGCATTTCGCAGGAGCCTGTTGCAGCAGCATCCATCGGCCAGGTGCACGAGGCTACATTGAAGACAGGCGAGAAGGTGGTGGTAAAGGTAAAGAGACCCGGAATCGAAAAGACGTTCCGTACCGATATCGATATCATGTTCCACTTTGCCGAGCTTATCGACAAGCATTATCCGGTTGGGACTATAGAGATGGCCGGGATAGTCAAAGAATTTGAGCGGTACACTGAAGAAGAGCTGGACTATGCCAGAGAGGCGCACAACATCCAGAGGTTCTACACCAATTTCCTGCACGATCCGAATGTAAAAATCCCCCGGGTCTATTGGAGCGGAACGACGGCAGACGTCATCATGATGGAGCGCATCGAAGGCACGCGCCTCAGCGCACTCATAAAGAGGGCTGACCCGGATATCCGCAAGAAGGTTCTGCGGAACCTGGTCAATGCCGTTTTCAGGCAGATATTTGAGTATGGATTCTTCCATGGAGACCCGCATCCTGGCAATATATTTGTCATCGACAGCTGCAGGATTGCGTTTCTGGATTTTGGGATCGTTGGAGTCATGCATCCAAAAATGCGTGAAAAAATGTCCTGGCTGTTCATTAACGTGATTGAGGGAGACCTGGATGGAATCGCTGATGCGATTATGGACCTGAATATGATGGAAGGGTCCATTGACAAAGAGGTTGTGAAACAGGATCTTTTTGATTCATTGGGCGAATACTATAACACAGAATTGTCCAAGATAAGATTAGGGGAAGTATTCCACAAGCTGGTCGATCTTACAAGAAAGGACAATGTCCGGCTGCCAAAGGATTTTGTGCTCCTGGGCAAAGCCATTATTACGCTCGAAGGAGTCGCCCTCACCCTGGACAAAAAGTTCAACCTTGTGAAAGAGGCAAGGCCCTATGTCAAAAAGGCAATTGAGAGGAGAACAAGCCCGCAGGCAATCATAAAGAACATCCGCCGGCAGGCCTACAACTTCAGGGAATTCATTGTGAATATTCCAGAGCGGGCAAGTGAATTCGTAAGAAACTTCAGAGAAGCTGATGTAAGGCTCCAGACAATTGACAAGGACCTCAGAACACTGACTGTGGAGATTGATCGCTCGAGCAACCGGGTGAGCTATGGACTGCTGATAACGGGGTTCCTGATTACAGGGGCGCTGACCTTCAGCTTTGATCAGGTGCAGATTGCAGGAATTTCTGCAATTTCCTTCGTGAGCTTTTCAGCCGCGGGAATACTCGGCTTCATGCTGATCACATCAATCTTGAGGGAAAATCGATAGGTTTATAAAAGATAATTCCAAAAAAGAGTAAAAAAGAGGTGAATGCCGTGCTCAAGCATATTCGAAGGGGAATCAGATTTGGCAGGCGGCTTGCCGCAGCAGCAAAGCACAAGGTGGCTAAAGGGATAGGGCAAACATTGCGCTTCACAGGAATCGGCAAAAAGGAAAGGAGAGCAATAAGCATTGTAAAGAGTGTCGCAAGGAAAGAAGGCAAGCTTGCAAAGCGTGTTCTTCGGAAAAAAGCAAGACAGATGGCATCGCGTGCTGTTCCGGCTGCGAAAGCTGTTTGGAAACGCGCATTGGCTGAGGCTCGGAGAAAGCCAAAACGCAGGCAAAGAAAGATACGAAGAAAGAAAAAGAGATAATTTCTGTGTGATGCTGGGTTGAGTAATTCGTTGCTCGAGGGAAGCGGTTGCTCTTAAGCCTCGCAAGTTGGCGTTGCATGGCTTTTCAATAGCGCTCTGGGCTGGGCTCTGCTGAAACGCTTCGCAGGCAGTGCCAGGCTCGGCTCGGAATGCCTTGGATTTAAATCGACATTCTCCGGATGAGACAGCCTTCTTGTCGATGCGCCGTTAGTCATGGAGAAGCCTCGCAAATGGGCACTGCCGGGGGTTTCAGTAGAGCCGTTGGCTGGGTCGCATTGAAAAGTTGCTCACTTCGTTCGGCAATGCCGACTTCGCCTTGCGCATACTCTCATGGGAATCGACATTTTCCGTATGGAGCAACCCCTTTGTCGCTGTTCTGTACTTTGAATAGAAGGCTCACAAAGGGCATTGCATGACTTTTCAATGCCACCATTGGCTGGAAAGATTTTTATAAGCAAGGGTATACCAAAAGGTCATGGAGAACAAACAGATTCTCAACGAGCAGCTCGAAAAAGGCTGCATCCTTGCCAGGGCTACCCTCCAGATTGTCGGAAAGCCGAAGGAACATATCATAGATACCATGAAGCAGGTTATCAAGCAGATCAAGGACGACCCGAAAATGAAGGTATTCAAGGGAGATCTGTTCAAGCCAGTGCAGCAGGAGCAGCTATGGAGCACGTTTGCCGAGCTCGAAATTCTTTTCTCTGACAAGGCAGCGCTTACGCATTTCTGCTTTGATTATATGCCTGCATCATTGGATGTGCTCAGGCCGGAAAATCTTTCATTTAAGATACGGGATTACAATGAGATTATGGCAAGCCTCCTTGAGAGGATCCACCAGATGGATATGGTGCTGAAAAACCTCAGCGCTGAAAACCGCCTGGTGAGGGAGAATGGGCTTGCGATGCTGAGGAACCTCCTTATCATAGCAGTTGGGGGAAAAGAGCGCTCACTGGCGGAGATATCAAAGATAGTGGGAATTCCGGAAAATCAGCTCAGCCCCTTCGTAGCCAAGCTCGTCAAGACCGGCTTTTTCGAGAGTACAGGAGACAAAATCAGAATAAAGAAGGATCATATGCAAGTAGAGCAAATCAGGAAAGAGGCAGGGGTATGAGCGACAGGAAAGAGGACCTGAAGAAAGAGTTGGAAGCTGCGCTCTTCACTGCAGGCAAAAGGATGGGGCTTGAACAGATAGCAAAGATCTGCAAACTCAGCCCGGAAGAAGCAGAAGCGTTGCTGAAGGAGCTTCAGGAAGAGTATAGGAAAAAAGAATCCTCGCTCGCCTTTTTCCAGGAGGGGAGATTCTGGAAGCTTACCGTAAAAGACAAGTTTCTCGATATTGCCAGAAAGCTCGGTGTTGAGACTGAGCTTCCAAAATCGGTAATTGAGACATTAGCAGTGATTGCCTGGCGCGCTCCGGTAAAGCAATCAGAGGTAATCGGTCTGCGGACGAACAAGGCCTATAACCATCTTGATGAACTGGAGAAGCTCGGATATATCGGCAGGCAGAAGCTCGGCAGGACAAAACTGATTAGGCTTTCAGAGAAGTTTTACGAATACTTTGATATTCCTGAAAAGAACATGCAGGAGGCATTCAAGAGCCAGGAGTCTCTTGCAAGGCTTATTGAGATCAAGGAAAAAGAGATTGAAGATATCAAGAAAGAGCACAGCCAGAGGCTGAAACAGGAACAGCCCGAACAGCCTAAGGTTGAGGTTGTGGATGCAACGCCTCCGGATCAGAAAGCGGACCAGAAAGTTGAGATTTTTTCAGAGAAGGCTTTGGGCGGATTGGAAGTATACGAAGATTCTGAGGCCGCAACGCCAGGTCTGGCAGAGGATAGCAACGAGGTCGATAAGAAAGTGGAGGACATGCTTGGAGGTGGTGAGCAGCCAGGCAAAGAGGATGCTGAAGCCGAGGATGAAGAGGATGGTGCGGCGAATCTTGTTGGAAAGGGGAAAGAGGTCAAAAAGCAGACAGACGAGGAGCCAGAAGATATTCTTGAAGCAGCACGGGGAGAAGGCAAATGAAGGTAAGATGCCCGAAATGCAGCAATTCCATGCTCTACGAGCCAAGAGTTGCGCCAAAAAAGAAGGCATGTGTGTATTGCGGGAAGATCTTTGATTGCCGCAGCGCCTTGATCCGGGACCCGCCGCATAGCAGCCTCAATACGGCTCAGTAGAAAGTCCGGCATCATTTTTGCGAGCTTCTTTGCAGTCATAACCACTGCTGACAGAGTTGCCAACTTCGGGGGGCAGCATACACGAATACGAGCGCAAGCGAGTCTGATGCCAATTGACTTTCTACTGAGCCCTCAATACGCAACTCAATACGTAAATTTCTTTGATATACGGCCTATAAAGGCAATTTTCCACCAAAAGGCTTATATACGGCTGTCCATTCTTTGATACTGAAATTCAGGGAGAATTCTCAGGACAATGGAAGAAAAATCTGAAGAAAAATCCGCATCAACCAAGCAGCGAATCGTAAGCACATTGATTGAAGAGGAGATGAAAAAGTCCTACCTCGCATATTCTATGTCAGTGATTGTGGGAAGGGCGCTGCCAGATGCCCGTGACGGATTAAAGCCCGTGCACCGCAGGATTCTCGTTGCAATGCACAGTATGGGGATGCTCCATAACAGGCCCTATAAGAAGTCTGCGAGGATTGTCGGGGAAACATTGGGTAAATACCATCCGCATGGCGATACTGCGGTGTATGATGCCATGGTCCGGATGGTCCAGACCTTTTCATTGCGCTATCCGCTCATTGATGGCCAGGGAAATTTTGGATCAGTTGATGGAGACCGCCCTGCTGCGATGCGCTATACAGAAGCCAGGCTGAACCGCATTGCAGAAGAGATGCTGGCAGACATCGAAAAGGAGACGGTTGAGTTTGTCCCAAATTTTGACGATTCCATGACTGAGCCTGCAGTGCTTCCTGCAAAGCTCCCAAACCTGCTCATCAACGGAAGCAGCGGAATTGCTGTTGGGATGGCAACAAACATTCCCCCCCACAATCTCAGGGAGATCTGCCAGGGCGTGATTGCGCTCATTGACAACCCGGAGATTAGCATTGAAGGGCTGATGCAATTCGTAAAAGGGCCGGACTTTCCAACAGCGGGATTGATTCGTGGCAGGCGAGGCATCCATCAGACGTTCCAGACCGGAAAAGGCAAGATTGTCATCCGTGCAAAGGCCGAGATCGGGCAAGCCAAGAACAGGGACGCAATAGTCATAAAGGAGATACCGTACATGGTAAACAAATCCCAGCTCGTTGAGGAGATTGCTGAGCTCGTAAAAGACAAACGAGTCCAGGGAATCTCGGATATACGCGACGAATCCGATCGGGAGGGTATCCGCATTGTTCTTCAGCTGAAGGCGGGGGTAGATCCGGAAATCCTGCTGAATCAGCTTTATGCAAGGAGCAGGCTGCAGGTTGCATTTGGGGTGATTATGCTCGCGCTTGTCGGCAACCAGCCGAAAATCCTGAACCTCAAAGAGATGATGCAGCAGTATGCGGCGCACCGGAGAGAGATTGTGCGGAAGCGCACAGAGTATGATCTCAGGCAAGCCGAAGAGCGAAGCCATATCCTCGCAGGCCTGATCATTGCCCTGCAGAACATCGATGATGTAGTTGAGGCAATAAGGAAGTCTGAAGACGCCGATCATGCAAGAGCAACCCTTATGGAAAGATTTGTGCTTTCTGAAAAGCAGGCCCAGGCAATTCTTGACATGCGCCTGTCTCGCCTCACAAGCCTAGAGAGCGGCAAGGTCGTGCAGGAGCAGGAAGAGGTGACGACCCTGATTAAGAATCTGAAAGATATCTTGGCAAGCGAGCAGAGAATCCTCGAAATCATAAAGGAAGAGCTGAGGGACATCCAGGAAAAGTATGGCGACGCAAGACGGACGCAGATTATCGAGGAAGCGAAGGATGTTGACGAAGAGGACCTCATCGAGGATAAAGAGAATGTGATCACGATTACTCACGCAGGCTATATCAAAAGGTTGGGGTTGGAGGCGTACAGGCAGCAAAAGCGGGGGGGTAAGGGAGTCATAGCTGCGACAGCACGAGAAGAGGACTTCATTGAAGATCTCTTTGTAGGCTCAAGCAGGAGCTATCTCCTGTTCTTTACAAATAAAGGGAGGGTGCATTGGCTGAAAGTATGGGAAATACCTGAAGAGGGGAGGCAAGCGCGGGGAAAAGCCATAACGAACCTCTTGAAGCTGCAGGAAGGAGAACGGCTCTCGGCATGCATCCCTGTGAAGGAATTCGACGACAGGCATTGCCTGGTCATGGCAACAATGAAGGGCATCATAAAAAAGACGAGGCTTGAAGAGTACAGCAGGCCGCGCCAGGGAGGCATCATCGGAATCACACTTGAAAGTGAGGATGAGCTCGAGAACGTTCAGCTTACGGATCAGGAATCTGAGCTGATCCTGGCAACTGCAGCAGGCAAAGCAGTGCGGTTTCATGAGGAGGATATTAGGACTGTCGGAAGGTCAGGAAAAGGGGTCAGAGGCATAAGGTTGAAGGCAAAAGATCGTGTTATTGGTATGGTCAAGGCAGACCCCGACAAGTTTCTGCTCACGATAACAGAGAAGGGATACGGAAAGAGGACGCCTGTCTCTGAGTATCGGCTCATTTCCCGGGGGGGTTCGGGGGTTATAGACATCGTTTCAAATGAGAGGAACGGCGCAGTTGTAGCCATCAAATGCGTATCCGATAAAGAAGAAGTGATGGTGGTCTCGCAGCAAGGATCGATCATCCGCATACCGATTTCAGGAGTAGGAGTAATCGGGAGGAACACCCAGGGCGTCAGGATCATGAAGCTGGAGGAGGGCGACAAAGTGGTTTCCGCTGCTCTTGTCAAGGCAGAATGAGGAAGGTTCTGAAGGCGGTTGCCTATACCCAAAGGGGAGCTGAAGAGGCTGCAGAGAAAGAGATCAGCGAATTAATCTCTGCGCACGCAACAATCAATGAGAAAGAGGTGGTGTTTGACGCCTCCGAAGATGCCGTGTGGAAGGTCGCGTACTGCGCCCAGAGTATTCACCGGATTGGAGAACTTCTGATTAGGGAAGAAAAGAGCGACGATATCCTGGACCAAGCCAGAGGCATGATCAACAAATGCAGGTGGGGCTGGCTCAAGGGAAGCTTTAAGGTGGAATCGCTAACCAGAGAGGATCCTGAGCATACTGCTAAAGAGATAGAGGCTGGTTGTGGGGAATGCATCAAGGCCAAAAGCAGGAATATCCTGGAAGTGGATCTTGAGAACCCAGAGCAGACCATCCTCGTTTCAGCCACCAACAAGGGTATCAGCATAAGCAGGGACATAACAAAGCTGGATCTGGGAAAACGCACCTACAGGATTTTCACACACCCTCAAGGCATTACCGGCACAACAGCATTTGCCCTCTGCAGGATAGCAGAGATAAAAAAGGACGAAACCATCCTTGATCCATTTTGCAGAAGCGGAGAAATCGCCATTGAGGCATGCCTCGCAAGAGAGCGGCCTGTTCGTTTTTTCGAGAAGCAAAAGCTAACAAGCCAGCCAAGAATCCTAAAATGGTTTGAGAATATCGATAGAGAGTACAAGAAGCCGCAACTCGGCATCACCGCCGCCGACCCCGAGATGAGGAATGTTCGTGCTGCTGAGAAGAACGCAAAGATTGCAGGCTGCTCAGCAATTCGCTTCTCAAAGATTGAGACAGAATGGCTGGATACGCGCTTTGAGAAAGAAAGCGTAGACAAGATTATCACAAGGCTGCCGGAAGGTTTGGATGACAAGGGAGGAGAAAAGCTGCTCAATGAATTCTTTTACGCTGCAGAATACATCTTAAGAAAAGAGGGAGTTATCGCACTGCTGACCCCCAAGCCGGAGAAGGTTGAAGAGGCCGCAAAAAAGCGCCAGTTCATCATCAAAGAGAGGAGATCTATCTGGCAGGGGAAAAAAGAGTTTAGGATCCTGCTGTTCAGAAAAGAGCAGAAAATGGAGGATAAAGGTTTATAAATGAGCGGAGCTTTTCAGAAAGCGGGCAGAAAGCTGGCTTTCGGGAAACTGAGGAAAGTCCGCCCACTGAAGTCCGAAGATAAGGGTTAAATTCCCTTATTTAGGATGGAGCAGCCGGTGCCGAGAGGCACATCTCGAAAGGGATGGCAACCGCGCAGAAACAAGACCCCCCTCAAAGAGGAAGACGCATGAGAAGGTTTTGGCGACAAAACTGAGATAACCTGCAGACGATTTTGAGGCCCGAGAAAATCAGAGATTTTCCGGGACAGGAAAATCCAATGGATTTTCCTGTGAATGGATGAAAGGCGAGCCCCGGCTTGTGCAAGTTCACAGAACGCTAAGTCAAATGCTGGCAGGGCCTTCGATGAACCTTTCCAAAAGGGGAGGGCCCCACAAAAGGCGGCTTATTTCTGCCCATAATTCTATACTTCTAGTAAGGTATACTTCGAGTACGGATTTCCGTTCGAGTACGGATTTCCGGATGAGATTATAAGGACTTCTTCAGAACCAGCCAGGTCAAAACGATAGGGCACTACCCCAAATCTTGCATGGTTCGGGTTGCCGCCAGCTCGGCTCTTGCTGTTTCCAGCGAAGAGCGGCACCGCCCCGTATGGGACGACCCCCTCCGCTTGTGCTGATAGGAGTTATTGTGCCTCGCGAAAGAGGCGGCAACCTCCAATCGGGCCAGGTCAAAACGATAGCAAAACTATTTAAACAAACACAGACTTATAAGGGGTATGGCGCAGGACAGGATCCATCTTCCCTCAGGCATGGGTGGCTTGACAAGGTATTTCGATGAGTATAAATCAAAGATCACGCTTAAGCCCGGCCACATTATCATTATTGCAGTGATTATCATCCTTATAATAATCTCCCTGCACATTCAGGGAAACGCGCTTCTTGGAATTGGGTGAGCTGATGATCCCCGGAATCAACAGCAGGCAGGTAAAGATGATGATGAAGAGGATGGGCCTCCAGCAGACTGAGATAGAGGCCCGGGAAGTAATCATCCGGACTCCCGAGAAAGAGATCGTTATTCAGAACCCGAGTGTTTCAAAGATAGATATTGGCGGCCAGGAGACCTACCAAGTGGTTGGCCATGCGGTGGAACGGGATTCTGAGGTTTCAGAAGAGGATATAGAGACAGTTATGGAACAGGCAAAAGTAACGAAAGCAGAGGCCGAGAGAGCTTTGAAAGAATCATCCGGAGATCTCGCAGAGGCGATCCTGAGCTTAAGGAGTTGAGTATTCTAGAATGCAGGAAGCGTTAGACGAAGCAGCAGAAGAGCTAAAGCGTGTGGATCACCTGATTTTTGTGAGCCTCAAGTATACGCGGACAGTTGACATGATCCGCCACGGAATAGAGAGATGTATCGCCTGCTTTGACTTTCTGATAGAATCCCTCCTCAAATACGCAAAAAGCAGGAAGAAGATCGATGAGATCCCTTCAAATCCAGGGACCCGGGCAGAGCTGATACGCAAGCTGTATAGCAAGGACAGCAAGCTGATAGAGTTTATCTCCCTTTACAGCGACCTGAGGAAGCTCATGTTGGTTGAATACACAAAGACGCGGGAATACCGACGGCATGTTGCGATGCTGGCCAAGGTTGATGGGAAGCCAGTTGAGATTAACATTGACGTGGTCACCCAGTATTATGAGAAAGCGAAGGAATACCTCGCTTATGTTCGGGGCTTTGTCTCCAAGTAAGGCTACAAAAACTTATAAACTCTGAAGCAGTTTCTTCGTAAAGTGGTGGCCATGGTGTAGTCTGGCAGCATTAGAGACTGTGGATCTCTCGGCTCGGGTTCAAATCCCGATGGCCACTCTGCCTATCTCACTTTTCTAGAGTAGTAGTAAGTTTGTACCAAAAGATTTAAAAGGAAGTGTTCTCTGGAATGCTGATTGGAGGGGTGGAAATGCCAAAAAGAGGTAAAAGAGGAAATCTCAGGTCTCATTCTAAAACAGGCCATAAGGTCAAAAAAGAGCAAGGAAAGAGCGCAGCAAAGGCTACGAGGCGAAAGAAGCCAAAGGTAACAAGGGATACTGCGCGGAAATACCTTCGGAACGTAAGTCCTGAAAAAAGCTTCTGGATCATGGAAGGACCAATCATCAAGAATTTGAGCGAGCTGGTCAGAGAGCTAAAGATCATGAGCAACCACACGTTCATCTACCACGTCAATAGAAAGAAGAACGACTTCGCAAAATGGATCCAGGAGGTCATTGAAGATAAGACCCTTGCCCGGGATATTAAGAAAGCCTACTCAAAGACCCAGCTTCTCAAGAAAGTGCAGTCCAGGGTAAAGATGATGAGGAAAGTCCTAAGTTAAAGCAAGGCTCGTGTAGAGGATTGCAATGAGCAGGTTTATGATATGGGTTGCTACGCAGAGTTTGCAGATGATATGGATTCTATACACCATTGCATGGAGCAGGTATGCCGCATAGGCAACTGACACCCATGTCGCCAGCATAATGAGCAAAAGATAGGGATGCTCAAACTGAAAAAATCCTGCCAGAAAGATCGATGTATAGAAAAGCAGCCCCCACACAAAATTTGGGACGCCAAACAAATAGGAGTATTGCGTAGCAATGATATTCCCGCAGGTGTGCGGAGAACAGATGTCTTTTGGAAGCATTCGTGTGTTCTGGCTGAGTATGCCCCTATAAACCATAATGAAATAAAGGCTTATAGCAAACCCTATCAGAGCCAAGACCTGCGTTATAGCATACAACGGCATGACATCCTTGAAGAAGTTTAAGTTTATAAGGTTTGTTGTTGGAGTTTGGTGAGCACGGCAGTTGAAAGATTGCGGCTGTTTTTGGGGCAACCAACTCAGAGCACTTTACACCCCCAGCAGTTCCCGCAGATCTTCAGAAGGTTTCCATGCAGGTGAGAAGACAAGCTCCAGTTCAGGTTTTTTCCCAAGCTTTTCTATCCTTGATTTCAGCTCTTCCATGATCTGGGGGCCAAACGGGCACATCGGGCTTGTCAGGGTGAGAATTATCTTCACGATATCCCCAGTCTGCTGGATATCATAAATCAGACCCAGGGTCCAGATGTCCATATTGATTTCTGGATCAACAACCTGTTTTATCTGTTCAATGATCTCCAGATTCCTGGCGTCCTTCTGCAACGTTTCCTGATCTTTAACCGCCAGGCCTGCGTATGGCTGCTCCTTCTCATGCCCCTTTGCTGAAAGAGCGGGCTCTGAAAGAGCGGGTTCCTTGTCGCTTTTGCTCTTGCCAAAAACTCCTATAAATCCCATCATTGATACCCCTTCTTTTCGACCTCAATGGCCAGGTCATGCCCCCCGGACTTCACAATCTTCCCGTCCTTCATAATGAAGACCTTGTCTGGAGAGATGTAATCAAGGATTCTGTGGTAATGAGTGATGATCAGGATGCCTCGCTTAGGCCCCTTCATGGCATTAATCCCATGGGCGACAATTCGCAGTGCGTCAACATCTAATCCAGAGTCAGTCTCGTCCAGAATAGCGAACGTAGGCTCAAGCACCATCATCTGCAGGATCTCAGTCCTCTTCTTCTCTCCTCCTGAGAATCCTTCATTGAGATACCTCTTCGTAAACTGTGAGTCCATCTGGAGATCGTGCATCTTTTCCTTGAGCAGTTTCTGAAAGTCCATCACTCCGAGAGGGTTCTCTCGCAGCGAGTTGTAGCTTGTCCTGAGGAAGTTGGCAAGCGTCACCCCAGTGATCTCTTTTGGGTACTGGAAGCTGAGGAAAATCCCTTTCTGTGCGCGTTTATCTGGAGAGAGGCCAGTGATATCTTCTCCGTTCACGAGTATCTTTCCTGACTGCACATCGCAGTGGGGGTCTCCCATAATCGCTGAAGCAAGAGTTGACTTTCCAGACCCATTCGGACCCATGAGTGCAATGACCTCTCCTTGAGCGAGGGTGAGGCTGAGCCCCTTCACAATATCCTTCCCGCCGATGCTTACATAAAGGTCTTTGATTTCAAGTTCCATGATGATTCTCCCGTTGTTTAATTTCAAGCTCCATGGTTATTCTCCCGTTGTTTATTATCCAATTTCTTAATCTTCTATTTCTTGTTCTCCCATTCCTCAATCCCGTTGTGAAGCGCCTTTAACGAGAGCGATGCGCACTTCATCCTGACAGCGCTGATGGGTATCGCCAGCATACTCACAATATCCTCCCTTCCCATGCGTTTTGCCTGGTCCAAAGGCATGCCCTTGACTCTGTCAGTAAGCATCGACGCTGATGCCTGGCTTATCGCACAGCCAATACCCTGGAACGCTGCATCACGGATAGAGCCGTTTTGGATCTTCAGGAATAAGTGGATCTGGTCTCCGCATAAGGGATTGAATTCAATGCGGCTGATGTCCGGATCCTTCAAGATCCTGCTGTTATGGGGATTCCGGTAGTGATCAAGGATGTTCTCCCGGTAGATCTCGTCTTCTTGCTTAATTTCGTCTTCTCGAGTATCTTCAAGCTGGCGGTTCATCGGGAAAAGACCTCTCTCGCTCTTCGCAATGCACGAACTGCCCTATCGATGTCTTCCTTGGTGTTGTAGAACGCAAGGCTTATCCTGGAAGTTCCGGAAATTCCAAGCTTTTTCATCAGTGGCATCGCGCAGTGGTGGCCGCCCCGGATTGCAATATGTTCCCGATCAAGGATTGTCGCAACATCATGGGCATGAATGCCGTCAAGGTTGAAGGAGATAATGGGGCCCTGCTTTCCAGATCCTGGGCCATAAGATCCTGGGCCATAGAGGGTGATTCCCTCAATCTTCCGAAGCTCAGTAAGGCAGTAGTCCAGCAGTTCGCTTTCATAGGAATGAATGTGCTCCATCCCTATTCTGGAGATGTAGTCCAGGCTAGCAGCAAACCCGATTGCTCCGGAAATATCCGGAGTTCCGGCCTCAAACTTCCAGGGCAGATCATTCCATGTGGAATCCTCAAATCTCACTTCCCGGATCATATCCCCTCCATACAGGAACGGCTTCATGTTCTTGAGATGCTCTTTCTTTCCATAGAGCACGCCAAGGCCTGTTGGCCCAAAGAGCTTATGGGCTGAAAAAGCAAAAAAATCGCAGTTGAGTGCTTTCACATCAATCTTCATGTGAGGGATGCTCTGGGCTCCGTCTACAACAAGCAATGCGCCATGCCGGCGGCAGAGCTCTGCAATTTCCTGAATAGGCGTAATGGTTCCAAGAGCATTGGACATATGCGTCACAGAAACAATCCTTGTTTTATCGGTGATGAGCTTCTCTGCCTTGGCCATGTCAAGGGTCATATCCTTTGCAAGAGGGATAAATCTGACAGCAAGCCCTCTTTCTTTTGCAAGCTGCTGCCAAGGGACAAGATTGCTGTGGTGCTCCATCTCTGTCAAAACGATCTCATCCCCAGGCTTCAGGGTCGGAACTAGAGTATATGCAAGCATGTTTAAGGATCCGGTTGTTCCCGGTGTGAAGATAACCTCCTCGATAGAAGCATTGATGAAGTTTGCAGCTTTTTGATGTGCTTCTTCGTAAGCTGTAGTGCTCCTCACGCTGATTGCATAGACGCCCCTGTGGATGTTCGCATTATACTCGGTATAGTACTCGCTGATCGCATTGATCACCTGAAGGGGCTTTTGTGTGGTTGCGGCATTGTCTAAATAGACAATTCCCTTGCGAAGAAGCGGGAAATCCTTCCTTATTTTTTCTGCATTGAATGCTTCCATAGTTGATGTATGTTTTGAGTATGTTTTGGGGTTATGTTGCCATCTTCTGGATAATTGCCTGCCTCAGCTGATTCTCCATTCGCTCATCCTTAAGCTTGGAGATGATGGGCTCAAGAAAGCCCTCGATCAGCATCTGTTTTGCTGCTGCCTCATCCATGCCTCTGCTGGTCATGTAGAAAAGCTGCTCAGGGTTGAGATTGCTGATTGTTGCTCCATGAGAGCATCTCACTTCATTGTTGCTGATCTCAAGGTCGGGTAGAGTGTCCGCTTCTGCCTTGTCCGAGAGGAGCAAGGTATCATCTTTCTGATAACCGTTGCAGCCAGAAGAGCCAAGAGGAATCCTGATCAGGCCCCGATAGATTGTCTTTGCTTGCTTGTCCAGTACCGCCTTGAGGAGCATGTCTGAGGAAGAATGCGAAGCGTTATGGATTGCCGAAGCATGAATATCAAATTGCTGCATATTGGAGCCAAAGCAAGCCCCCCAGTTCTTGCAGGAAGCGCCCTCTGCATCGAGAGTCGTTGTGGTATTCACTTGGGAAAAGCGTGATCCAAGGGTAAGGTCAACCCAGGTCAGGGCTGCATCTTTGCCAAGAGATGCGTATCGGTTGGAGAAATGATAGGTCTCCTCGTTGTGGTCCTGGCTTGAGATAAAGGTGACTGTTGATTTTTCTTTTGCCAAAATCTGGACTTGCTGCGACTGGAACATCTTCCCTTGAATCGAGTCCGCAGTTTCTGTCATCGTGATAACAAGTGTGCTCCCTTCTTCAGCAATGACAAGGATATTATCAACCCGGGTCTGGCGTAAGATGGTGTGTATCTTGACCGTCCCGCATACATGTTTTGGAGCAATAATGACCAAAGAGTTATTGAAGAATGCCTGGTGAAGGCTTGCGAACTTGCCAGTTGTTGGATCTGCAAGCATGCCCTTGGCCTCAGGATACGTTCGTGAAGCCTCAGCAAGAGACAGGACCTTGATGGAAGGATCATGCATGATCTCGTCATCGGGAGCAGGGTGGATACTGCTGAGGGCTGAGGAGAAATCAATCGCAGAAGCAAAAATCCCGATGCCGTAGACGAAGCGAGGCATCTCCTGCTTTTGATAGAGTTCAAGAGCCTGGAGCCTCTTTGCAACAAGCCATTCAGGTTCATTTTTTGCGATGTTTCTCACTATATCTTTCATGCCAGCCAAGACCCCCATCTACCCTACAGACCCTTCCATCTCCAATGCAATCAGCTTGTTCAGCTCAACTGCGTATTCAAGAGGCAGCTGCTTGACAATTGGCTCGATAAATCCGGAAACTATCATCTGCATTGCCTGCTCTTCAGACAACCCTCTGCTCATGAGGTAGAAGATCTCGTCCTCTCCAATCTTCCCAACAGTTGCCTCATGGGCGATGTCTACCTTGTTGGTATCAATTTTCATGAAAGGGTAGGTATTTGAAGTTGATTCCTTGTCAATCAGCAGAGCATCACACACAACACTGGACTTTGAATTCTCGGCTGTCTTTGCAACCCTCAGATATCCCCTGTAGCTTGAAATGCCGCCGCCTTTGGAGATTGATTTTGCCCTAATGGTGGAATGGGTGTTCCTTCCGAGATGAATCACCTTCGACCCGGTATCCTGGTTCTGCCCCGGGCCTGCAAACGCTATGCCAAGGGAGTCTGAGGCCGCTCCATCGCCCTTCAGGATAGAACAGGGATAGAGCATCGTACACCCCGATCCTAAATTCCCATTGATCCATTCAACAATGCCGTTGCTCTCAACAATCGCGCGTTTGGTATTGAGGTTATAGGTATTCTTGCTCCAATTCTCAACGCTGGAATACCTGATTCTGGCCCCTTCCATCACAAAGAGCTCAACGCAGCCTGCATGAAGTGCTTTCGCATCAAATTGAGGTGCACTGCAGCCCTCGATATAATGGACCTCAGCCCCGGTATCAGCGATGATCAGCGTATGCTCAAACTGCCCGCCGGCCTCTGCATTCATCCGGAAATACGCCTGGAGCGGAACATCTACCTTGACATGAGGGGGAACATAGATGAATGTGCCTCCGCTCCATACCGCTGCATGGAGCATAATGAACTTATGGTCATCCGGAGGGATGCATTTCATGAAGTACTTCCTCACAAGGTCAGGGTGTGTATGCACAGCAACATCCATATTCTCGAAAATAACGCCCTTCTCCTCCCACTCCTTCTTGAGGTTGTGATAGATGATCTCTGAATCATATTGCGCTCCTGCTCCCGAAAGCGCCCTGCGCTCAGCCTCTGGAATTCCGATCTTCTCAAATGTTCTCCTAATCTTCTCAGGAACCTCTTCCCATGACCTTGAATTCTTTTTGGCTCCAGGCTTAACATAGTAGATGATCTTGCTCAGGTCAAGTTTGCTGAGATCAGGCCCCCAGGCCGGGATAGGAGTGGCATTGAAGGACTTTAAAGCCTGCAACCGCAGCTTGAGCATCCATTCCGGCTCATTTTTTTCCTTCGATATCTTCCGGACAACCGATTCCGAAAGCCCAGGCTCTGCCTGGAACTCTGTCGTGCCTTCATTCGCATTGTCATACAGGGATCGATCTATGGCAAATGTCTGCATCGGCTCCGGAGGGATAGTTGCTTCCATGGTTACCTGAGGTAAAGTGCACATCCTGCGTCTTTTGGATTGCAGTGCTCCGGTATGTCAGAGAACTGCCTGTGGATCTGGCAGAGATATTTTGAGGTGCGGATTGTATTGAGGAGTCTCTGCATCTCCCGAAATAGGGTGATTCTGTCCTTGATCAGGGCTGAGGATTTACGGATCTCCTCCAGCAGGCCTTCTTCAAAGACGATCTGGTTCCCTCTCTTGTTGTTGATGTACTGCGAGACTGCTGCGCTTTTCAGCCCAAGGAGCCTTGCAATCTCTGCCTGGCTCTTTCCCTGCGATTTCCAGCAGACTGCGAGCTGCTTTTTTAGGGTTGGAATAATGTAAAACACTTCAATATCTTCCGGCATCAGGAGGCGTTGTTTCATAAAGGTTAACAATTGTTAAGTATTTATAAAGATTGTGGGAAAAATCTATTGTTCAACCTGTAGATGTGAAGTAGCGGATGTTAAAAAATCGGCGGTTTTCTTTATAAATACTATTTCTTGTCGTTTTTCTTCTTGTTTTCGAGCTTTTTCTGTTCAGTAAGGCTTAGAAAATTATCTTTTGAGATCACGGATTTGCCTGTTTCTTGTTCCAGTTCTTTTCTCGCATTATGGGCTATTTGGCCTCCTCTTCTCGCAGCTTGCTTATTTTCCTCAAATCCTTGTGCGTCTCTTGTCCTTGTGATGTCGGTTGTGGCCTTTTCTCCCAGCATATTGAATATGAGTTCCCAATCTGTCATGTGGTCTCTGAGGTTTTGATTCTTTTTCTTAAGGCCTTTGAGTTCCTTGTATTCCTGAACAGTCTTTCCAAAAGTTGCTTTGCTTATCTCGTTTGTGAGGATTGCAAAATTTGTTTCTTCTGTGACGCCTCGATCTTTCCATTCATCAGTCAATTCCTGCCGTATGGCAATGCCTCTCAGACGCTTGTCTATCCAATCCTTCGGATAACCTTTGAGTTCATAGTATTCTTTCACCCTATCTTGGGCTAATTCAGGATTTTCTATCTCCTCAATGCGCTCTTGAGCCAATTGCGCAAGCCATTGTTTGAAAGGCTCTGCTTTCTTTGAAGGAATGGATTGAATTAGCCTAAAGGCATTTTTGGTGTTAACACAGTCCGTAAACCGCAATTTGCCATCTTCTGCTGCCAATTTCAACTGTACCCAAATTGGGGACAGTTCAAGAGCTATGAATTCTCTGTCTTTGACTTTTCCCCAATACTGCCTAGGAGTTGGGCTGTCTGTAAGAACTTCAACGATGCCAATAACCGAGTAAAACCATTCCTGATTGTACCAAATCCTCCTGATTTTCTTATCCTGAAATGCTACGAGAGCCTTGTCTTTGTCCATTTTTAATCCTCTGGGAAAAACTCCTTATTGAAACACTTATCACACATTCCATTGTGCCAGTCCTTGTTATGAGCTGAAATTTTAACCTTGCAATTTGAGCAGTTGAAATCCATTTCCTCATCGTGTTTCATATGAAAAGTACGCATCTTTACTTTCATATCTGACGGACCAAGAGTTTCAGCAAAAGAGCCATCTGACCAAATACTTGGCTCTTCAACGTCTTTTCCGTCAAGTGTTTTTTGAGTCATTTTAATGAATCCTCAATAAGCTTCTTTTCTTCATCAGTTATGCCGTAGAGCTTGTGGACTTTCTCACCTATCTTATCATCAATCCTTTTCAGGTTCAGGTAGCCTTTTTCGCTTTTCTTTTTCAGGCTCTTCAAGGTAATTTTCTCTGCTCGCAACCGGGCTTTTCGTCTTTTTTTCTAGCTCGAGTCTTGCTTTTTTCGCTACATTCCCACCTTCCTTAGATGCTTTTTTGTGCTCAGCGAACTTAACAGGGTCTTTTATGCGTTCAATCTCCGCAGTTGATGCTTCTCCTAGCATGGTAAATATGAGTTCTAAATCCCTCATATGGTCTCTTAGGTTTTCCTTTGTAAGCCCTTTGAATTTTTTGTATTCACTTGGAGTCATGCCGAAAGTGGCTTTTGATATTTCCGCAGTGAGTATTGAAAAATCGTCTTGGCTTTCAATTCCTCTCTTCTTCCATTCATCAGTGAGATCTTGTCTTACTGCTACTCCTCTCAGCCGTTTGTCAATCCATGATTTTGAATATCCTTTCTGCTCATAAAGCTCTTTCATGCGCTCCTGCGCTAGTTCAGGGTTTTCTATTTCCTGCACACGCTCATACCCAACTTTAGCAAGCCATCTTTTGAATGGTTCTGCGTTCCTTGATGGAATTGATTGGATAATCCTAAATATGCTTTCAGTATTAGCGCAATCGGTTTCTCTTAGCTTTCCATCTTCTGCCGGAAGTTTCAACCGGTGACAATTTGTCACCACTTCGCTTCCCTCTTCTCTTAGCCGTTGGCTCAGCTTATTCCAGTATTTTCTTGCAGTATACGGGTCTTCTTGTTCCGTCAAAATAGCTACAATATCAATTACTGAAAAAAACCACAGGTTTTGATGCCATACTCTCCTTATTTTCCTGTCTTGGAAGACAACGAGAGCTTTATCTTTTTCAGTCATTTCAAGCTCTCCTCAATTATCTTCTTTTCTTCTTCTGTTATGCCGTACAATTTGTAAACTTCTTCGTCAATTTCAGAATCTAGTTTCTGGATTTCTTTCTCAAGACGGGCTTTTTCGTCGGTTTGCTTGTCTTTTAATCCATTAAGATTTTTGTTAAGAGAAATCATTTTATCTGCTAGTTTAATAATGGGCTGTTGTTTTTCCGGAATTTGTTTTATAGGTAATAAATCTAAATTTTCTGTTGCAACTGCCGTAGTAAACTCAGAACCCATATTAAAATAGCTATCGTAATAAAAATTAATTAATTTGCTGTTGAGTAGTGCCAAGAGATATTTATTTGAAATTTTACCCTTTGAGAAAATAAGATTAATTGTTTGCAAAGCATAATACTCATCACAATCCAGAGCGGCTATAATTCTCCCGGAAACATGTTGTGTCAAAATTTTCTCTGGTTTCTCAAATAAGTCTGGTGTTTTTCCTCTTTTTAGTACTGCTGTACCTGGTACGTAAAATAAATATTCATTGCCAAAGGTTATATTATATCTAGATATATTCCTACCACGCAAAACAGGTTTATATTTTTCAGATTCTTTCGTTTTTTTGACATATTTTTCTTCGTCTCCAACAATTATCCCTTGTTTAGTATAAGCAATTTCTTTAAGCTCAATACTCTCGCTTTTTATTTTTTCTAATATTTTTATTTTCGTTTCATTTAGATAAACATTAAATCTATTACCAGGAATTTCATAAAAGATTCTTTGAGATAATTTTTGGTAAGAAGTCTTGTTTGACATTGAATCTTTTCCACCGTGAAAAACAATATTCTTCAATCTTTCTTTCATATTGCTATCTTTCTGAAATATTAGAATAACCATTTCTCCAGTTACTCCTTCAAAAACACCTGCGCCTATTGGAAGTATCTTTAATATTTTACAATTATCCAAAACAAATTGTCTTAATTTTATGTAATCATTTGAACGTATGCTATTTTTATGCACTATCATCCCGAATAAGCCATGTTCACTTAACAAACTAATTGATTTTTCAATAAATAGAGAGAATGTATTAATTCTATTACCGGCGGTTTTAAAATTTCCCCTATAAAAATCAACATACTTTTGTCCTATTTGCCTTGCTTCGACATAAGGCGGATTCCCAATCACCACATCAAACCCACCATCAGCTATAATATCCTTAAATTGTTCTTCCCATTTGAAAGCCCTATTCCCTGCAATAGCAGAATCATCAATTAATGAATTTCCTACCTTAATATTCTCTTGTAGTGTTGGCAGTCTGTGTTTTTTCTCTGCTGCTTTCAATAGTAAGTTCAACTGAGCTATCTCTACAGCCTTAGGGTCTAAATCGACGCCAAAAATATTATTTTTCAATATCTCCACTTTCCTCCCGTATGAAGCGCCAGCCCCAGTTAAATCAAGCTTTGTCTGGTCGACTTCCCCATTCTTCTTTTTGTCAAGAGTGACAAGATAATCAAATGCTTTCATTAAGAATGAGCCAGAGCCGCAGGCAGGGTCTAAAATCTTGACATTCTTTAAATCAAATTTTTTGTCTTTAGCTAATTCACCAACTGTATTTTTAACAATGTAGTCTACTACATAAGTGGGAGTATAATATATTCCCTGTTCTTTTCTGTGTGCTTTCCCCTCTGCTAATTTGGCTCTTTTATCAGTTTTCTTTAGAATATGCCCTAAATATTGCTCGTAAATGTTGCCTAAAACATCAGCGTCAATAGCAGAAAAGTCATAACGCACAGTATTATCGGTTGTAGCAAACAATCCACCAATTATCTTTGATAAAACCTCATCATCTACGTCCAAATCTTCGCATAAGTGAGGAGTAAATAGTTTGCTGTTGTAAATGTCATCGATTTTTCTGAAAATGAGGTTTAATTTTTTGTAGATTCTTTTGTTTAAATCCTCCCTGATGACTGACTGCAACATGGGGGCTTCTAATTCTTTATCTTCAAGAGTTCTGATGAAGATTAATCTGTCAATTATGCGCTGGACGGCTTCGTCTAATTCATCGCCAGAAATATTCTTTGAAGAATTATTTTTTAGAATATTCTTGTTTAGCAAATCCCTGAATCTTGTCAAATCACTTAAAAGCTGTTTATCAACAGCTGTTTTTTTTATTTTTTTACCCCATTTTTCTGCTTCAATATCAAGAAGTTTCTTCTCAAAGCTTTCTCTTGATAAAAGCCACAAAGTATCAAATTTTTCTAAGAATAATTGACAAGGCAAGGTTTGCCCGAATTGTGCCTGTAAAGGGTTTGCGCTTTTCCATTCAGCATTAAAAATCTTGATAGCTTCAAAATCGGTAAGGACTGCCCAGGTACAGCCTTTGTGCCAGGAATAATTTACTGCCTGTTCCACGAATTTGATATTGTCTAAATCCTCTTTTAGTGCTTTTGCTTCCAAGAAAAATTTAGGTATTCCATTAATCCTAAAAGAGTAATCTACTCTGCCCTTTGAGATTTTTTCTTCTCTTACTACCTCATCATCATTTTCTGTATTTCTGACATCCCAACCTAACGCTTCAAATAACGGCTCGATAAACTCCGCTTTTGTATCCTCTTCTTTGTATCTTTTAATAGAGCCGGATTCAACTATCCTGACATATTTGTCTACTAATTTCTTAACTTCTTCTTTCGCCTGTTCTTTAGTTAATTTTCTTAAAACCATTTTTCAACCTTTAGATGCTTTTTTTGTTTTCCGCTTCTTAGGAATATTCCAATATGGGCTTTTGCAAGAAGGACAGATTATGGGATTAAGTTTCTTTCTTGAACGAGGTATCCATTCATGTTTACAACGTTCACACTTGTATCCGTCAACAACTATCTTTATTTCCCCCATAAAAACCTATTAATCATAACTGATATTTAAAGTGTCTTAATAATATACTTTGTAAAGTAAGAAACGACAAGATTTATATATAAAATAGCCTTTCTAAAGTTATACTTATATGAGTAAGAGCTAAGGTAATAACGATGGAAAATCAAGACGAACAACGACCAAACTGTCCAGTTTGCAATAGCAACAGAATAAGAAAAGACAGTGTGAGAAAAACCTTGCTTTGTGATAAGCAAAGATGGTTTTGCGAAGCTTGCGGAAAGCGTTGGGTTAATTCTCCAATCAAAAATATCAAATCCGCTCCACAACCTTTATAAATCGCTCCCTATTCCTACTCGTAAAGCCCGAGTTCGAATGAGCGATGTCAGGGCTAACTGACAACGTTTTCTTGGGCAATACTATGAAGAAAGAGTTCCAGCAGATTATCCGTATTGCCAACACCGATCTTGACGGTGAGAAACAGGTAGTCTATGCCCTGAGGGAGATAAAAGGTATAGGGTTTATGGCTGCGAATGCAATCTGCAACTGCCTGAAGATTGACCACCGAACAAAGGGGGTGGACCTGACTGAAGAGCAGGTTAAAAAACTGGAGGCTGCAGTGAAGGATCCTGCAGCAGTAAAGCTTCCAAGCTGGCTTTTTAACAGAAGAAAAGATTATGAGACAGGGGCAGATAGGCATCTCGTCCTGTCAGAGCTGGACTTCGCAAAAGATAATGACATCAAGCGCCTGAAAAAGATTAAGGCGTACAGGGGTGTCCGTCATATCTACGGTCTTCCTACACGGGGCCAGCGCACCAAAGCAAATTTCAGAAAGAACAAAGGAAAGGCCGGTCTGGGCGTCAAGAGGCGGCAGGGAGCCAAGGAAGGGAAGTAGATGGGCGATACAAAAAAATCACGCAAGAAGTACCAGAGGCCGTTAAGGCCATGGCAGGCAGAGCGGATAGAGGAAGAACACGCAATCAAGAGGGAATATGGGCTCAAGAACAAGAAAGAGCTCTGGAGGATGGCTGCCTTTCTGCAGAGGTTCAAGCATAATGCAAAGCGTGTCTCTTCCGGAGAGAAAAAGCAGCAGGTAAAGGAAAGGACTGCTATGATAAATCGGTTGCAGCGGTATGGGCTGCTGAAAAAAGGGGGTCAGGTTGATGATATTCTGGGATTGTCATTGAAGGATGTGATGGAACGAAGGGTCCAAACCCTGCTTGTCAGAAAAGGTCTGGCAAGGACAATTGACCAGGCTCGCCAGTTCATAGTGCACAGGCACGTGTTGGTGAATGGGAAGAGGGTAACCTCGCCTTCGTATCTTGTGCCATTAGAAGAGGAGCCGCACATTGGCTTTTATGGGAACTCAGCTCTGGCAAAAGAGGATCACCCAGAAAGGCAAGTTGCTGAAAAAAAGAAAGCTGTTGAAAGCCAGGTTGAGAAGAAATGAGGGACGAAAAGACGCGGTGGGGTGTGGTGCACATTTATTCCTCCTATAACAATACGATTATCCATATTACGGACATTACTGGAACAGAAACCATTGCCCGAACATCAGGAGGTATGGTTGTGAAGTCTGACCGCCTGGAAAGCTCGCCAACAGCAGCGATGATTGCTGCGAAGAAGGCTGCAGAGACTGCAATTGAAAAGGGCATAACGGGGATCCATGTGAAGATCAGGGCGCCAGGAGGCCACAATGGGCCTACAAATCCAGGCCCGGGTGCGCAGGCTGCGGTTCGCGCATTGTCACGCATGGGGCTGAGGATAGGAGTTATAGAAGATGTCACGCCAATCCCTCATGATGGGTGCAGGAAGAAAGGAGGAAAACGCGGAAGGCGGGTGTAACCATGGATGCCAAAGTATTCAAGAGCGAGAAAGATAAGGCAGTCCTGCTGCTGCATGGGATCACTCCAGCAGTTGCAAATATGATTCGAAGGTATACTATGATGGAAGTGCCGACACTTGCAGTGGAAGACGTTGAATTCAGAAAAAACAGCTCCATACTGTTCGACGAGATGATTGCCCACCGACTGGGATTGGTTGTGCTGAAATCCGACCTGAAGACCTACAACAAGAGGGAAGAGTGCAAATGCGGCGGCAAAGGGTGCGCCAGATGCGAGGTCAAGATGGCGCTGTCTGGAAAAGGCCCGAGCGTAGTGATGGCGAGCGAGATGAAATTCAAAGATCCAAAAATCAGGCCAGTCTTCCCAAACACCCCGATCGTGAAGCTTCTCAAGGGCCAGGAGATTGAGGTTGAGGGAACTGCAACGCTCGGCTCTGGAAAAATCCACGCGAAGTGGTCTCCCGGGCATGTGACCTACAGGTATCGGCCCACAGTAGAGGTCAACGGAAAGATAGATGCAGAATACGCAAAGAGTTTCCCGCTTGATATTTTTGACATCAAAGAGAGCTCTGCGACGGTCAACAAAGAAAAACTCGTCATGTGCCATGCCTGCAATCCGAGCTACAGCGACAAGCACATCGTTTTCGGAGAAGATAAGAACGAGATTGTGATGATTATAGAGCCATTCGGGCAGCTGACGATTCAGGAAATGGTTGACGCCGCGCTCGGCATCATACAGAAAAATGCAGAGGAAGTGAAAGATCTCCTAAAAAAGTGACAGTCCGGTTTGCGGGAGTGCCGGAGCGGTCAAACGGGCATGGCTAAGGACCATGTGGCTTAGTGCCTACGCAGGTTCGAATCCTGTCTCCCGCAGTCAAAAGACAAGGGAGACAGACCAGGAATGAGCGCAGCGAATTCCGCTGCCTGTCTCCCGCAGTGAATGAAATGAGCGAGGAAGACAGACCAGCAACGAGCGAAGTGAGTTGCGCTGCCTGTCTCCCGCATACATCATGGCTAAAACAAACCCAAATCTCGAAAGCCTGATAAGTGAACTCAGGAAGCTGGGCAGGGAAGCCCCTCTCTGGAGAAGAATTGCCGAAGACCTGGACAAATCAACGAGAAGGGGGAGGATCGTGAATCTGTCTCGTCTAAATAAGTACACTGCCGAGGATGATACGGTCGTTGTTCCGGGAAAAGTCCTTGGGACAGGCCCGCTGAATCATAAGATGACCATAGCTGCATGGAGGTTCTCAGAAGGCGCGCTGAGAAAGATATCCGAAGCAAACGCGAAGGCCATCTCAATCCAGGCCTTGATGAAGGAGCCAATCAAAGGGAGGCGCATACGGATTATAGGGTGATTCCATGATTATCGACGCAACAGATGGGGTTCTTGGAAGGATTGCTGCATTTGCAGCACATCAAGCAAAGAGGGGAGAAAAGATCGAGATTGTAAACTGCGAAAAAGCAGTCATTACCGGAAGCAGGGAAGACGTCCTATCGCGCTACTTCAGAAAGATGAAGATGGGAGTCAGCAGGAAAGGCCCATTCCTCAAAACAAGGCCTGAGATGCTCTTTAAGAAGACGATCCGGGGCATGCTCCCGTATAAGCAGGATAAGGGGAAGGCTGTCTTGGAGAGGATTACGTGCTACCAGGGTATCCCGGCAGAACTGAAGGGCAAGCCGGAATCTGTCAAGGAAGCCCACGTCTCAAAAACAGGAAGCTTGAAGTATATCACGATACAGGAAGTATGCAGCAGGTTAAAGGAACGATGAAAACCATACAGTCATCAGGAAAGCGGAAGTCTGCGATTGCCCGGGCAACCGCATGGCCAGGCAAGGGCCTGGTGATGATCAACAAGAGGCTGGTTCAGTCTGTAGAGCCCGAGATGCTTCGCCTGAAGATCCAGGAGCCGCTCATGCTTGCAGGCGATTCTGCAAAGAAAGTGAACATTGAGGTTTCTGTGAGAGGAGGGGGGTTTATGGGGCAGGCAGAGGCATCCCGCCTCGCAATCGCCCGCATTCTTGTCCAGGTGGACAAGAAGCTTGAGAAGACCTTCCTCGACTACGACAGGCACTTGCTTGTTGCAGATGTCCGAAGAAGAGAGATGTCAAAGCCAAACAGGCATGGCCAGGCAAGGGCAAAGCGGCAGAAATCATATCGTTAAAGATGAAAAGAAAGAGAATGGCAAAGGTGGAAGAATGATAATCCCGATACGATGCTTTAGTTGCGGAAAACCCATCGCTCACCTCTATGAGGAGTTTAGGGAGCGAACCAATAAGGGAGACAACAGGAAGAAGATTCTCGACGACCTCGGGCTTGAGCGCTACTGCTGCCGTGCAATGTTCCTCGGCCACGTTGACCTGATTGATGTGACGGGGCAGTTTAAGAAGTTTTAAGAGGTTTGGCACGCATCAATTCTAAAACTTAACTATTTGAGAACTAATGGGGGCGCAGTCCAGAGGATAGGTTTAAATCCAAAAAGGGATTCGCTTCTAAGTATGGACAGCACCCATTGGATAAAATATGCACACGCAAAGTTGAGAGAGATTGGAGTTCCATGCTCTGACTTGGTGTTTAATTATTCTCATGAAAACAACAACATCCAATTAGACCGTGAGGGATATGACGAAGTTAATTTGATTAGCGTTCTTGATTTTAGTAGAGATGGCGATGTAAGCAACAAAAAAACGCATACAATAACGGAAACCGAAATAAAGCGATGCAACAATTTGGTGGAGAAGCTGGGCGAAAAGGGCGCTTATTACGCAGAAGATGGTTGGAAACAGGAAATCAAATCTCCTCTATCTAGAATAGCCTTATCTTTTAATAGGTGTATAGTTTCATTTACGCAGAAACAGCAACAAAATCCGGAATCTTACAGGGCATTTAATCTGATATCAGCCGAGTTAGATAGATTTAAGGATGGCACTCGGCTGGAGTACTGGTGCTGGGTGGGAGAGGACTTTGGCAGATATGACCTTCCTATTGCCTGGGGCATGGGACACCAGACTCTAGAAGATGGTTTATTTGACATTTTACGCACCAATGAGGTTCTATCAAGGGCAGCTGAATTCCGTTGTACCAGTAAGAGAGAAATCGAAAGGCGGTTAAGCCAGTTAAGCCCAGCAGAATATCTTGATAGGCTCTTTTGCAAACACATCGCGGGGCTATATTCGCAGAGCTTAGTAAAAGGAAATGAAGGGACAATGATAGGTGCAATACTGTCCGATTACCTGCTGCTTTGTGGGGCAAAGTTGAATTGAGTGGGATAGAGGAGTATGTAAATCCAGAGAGGTTAGAAGAGATAAGACTAGTATGTACGCTGTATTCCTTCATTCGTCTATCCGGGTTCTGCAATCTCACAAGCCCATACATTTAAAAAATCCCCCCTAATAATCTCTTAAATGGAGCCAAAGCTCAAAGAGAAAACCTGGTCCAAGGAACTCGAGAAGCCGATCTATGAGCGATGGAAAAGGGAAAATGCTTATGTGTTTAAGGAAACCAAAGGAAAAAACGTCTTCTCGATTGATACACCCCCTCCCTATGTAAACACTCCGGTCCACATCGGCCAGGTAACTACCTATGTGCTGATGGACATGTTTGCCCGCTTCAAAAGGATGGCTGGCTCGAGCGTCCTTTTTCCTCTTGGCCTTGACAGAAACGGCCTCCCGATCGAGATGGCTGCCGAGAAGCGCTTTAAGGTAAAACTAACAGACCTTTCCCGTGAGAAGGCAATCCAGTACTGTGAAAAAATCCTTGAAGAAGCCTCTCTTGCTTCTGTTGAATCCTTCCTTCGCTGCGGCATAAGTTTCAATTCCTGGAAGAAAGGAGCAGAAATCGGAGAGGTCTATGAAACAGACTCTCCGGAGTACCGCCAGCTGACCCAGGAGACTTTCATTGATCTCTGGAATAAGGGCCTAGTCTATGAGGCTGAGCGCGTCAATAACTATTGCCCAGGCTGCCAGACAACGCTTGCAGACGCAGAGGTGATATATGAGAACATTCCGGGAAACTTCTATGAGATCAAGTTCCGTTGCAAAGAGACAGGAGAAGACCTCATCATCGGGACAACGCGGCCTGAGCTGATCTGCTCGGTCGGCATGGTAGTCTTCAATCCCCAGGACAAGGGGTACAAAAAACTCGAAGGGAAGACTGCAGTTGCCCCATTCTATGACAAAGAGGTTCCTATTAAAGCTGACCCGTCAGCGCAAATGGGAAAGGGAACTGGCCTGGTCATGATGTGCTCCTTTGGCGACCTCACGGATATTAGATTTTTCAGGGACAACCAGCTCACACCCACGATTGCGATTGACAGGAGCGGGAAGATGAACGAGCATGCAGGATTCCTGAGCGGAATTCCTGTAAAAGAGGCCAGGAAAAGAATAGTGGAAAGACTCAGGGAGGAAGGCCTGCTTGTGAGAGCTGTTCCAACCCAGGAGCATAGAACTCCTATCTGCGAGCGTTCGAAAGATCCTATAGAGTTCATAGCGATGTCTGAGCTGTATCTGAAGCAGGTTTCGTATAAGAAAGAGATGCTGAAGCTTGCAGCAAAACTCAAGTTCTACAGCCCCCAAAGCAGGCAGATCCTCATTGACTGGATTAACACTGTCTCGATTGACTGGCCGATCTCCCGGAGAAGGTTCTATGCAACTGAAGTTCCTTTGTGGTATTGCAAAAAGTGCAGCATGCCGTTTGTTCCTCCCAAAGGCAGATACTACACGCCGTGGAAGCAAAAGCCTCCAGTAAAGGAATGCCCCCAATGCGGCAATAAAGAATTCGTAGGTGAAACACGGGTGTTTGATACCTGGTTTGATTCCTCGATAACGCCCCTCTACATCTTGGGATACGGACGGAACCAGAAGTTTTTTTCAGAACACCATCCCTGCTCGCTCAGGCCGCAGGGCAAGGAGATTGTACGGACATGGCTCTACTATACCCTGCTGAAAGATTACCTCTTGACAGGAACCTGTATTTTCAAGGAGGTGTGGATCAACTACCACATTGTTGATGAGAAAGGATATAAGATGAGCAAGAGCAAGGGAAATGTTATCGACCCAAAAGACGTCCTTGACAGGTATGGCGCAGAGGCATTCAGGATGTGGGCAACGATTGAAGGAAACCTTGAGCAGACAGACTTCCGCTGCAGCTTTGACCGCATTGAAGGGGCAGGAAAGACAGTAACAAAGCTTTGGAATGTGGCGCGATTTATCTCGATGTTCCCAAAGCCTGAAGGCAGGGTAAATCTGAGAGAGGTGGACAGATGGATTCTGCAGGAGATTCAGCTGCTTGCAAAAGAAACAAGAAAGAGCTATGAAGATTATGATTTCCACAACCCTTCAATAAAGATCAAACACTTTCTCTGGGAGACATTCGCATCCCATTATCTTGAGATGGTGAAGAACCGGGCCTATAACCAGGAAGGCGGCTATTCCGGAGAGGAGCAGAACGGAGCTTTGTCCGCACTTCACACCTGCCTGGGCATACTCCTGAAGCTTTGGGCCCCTGTGATCCCTATGGTCACTGCCAAAATCTATGAGGTTCTTGAGGGAAAAGACATCCATAAAGAAGCATTTCCGGAAATAGCAAAGGAGACCCAAACCGAGCTCAAGACAGAGGACATCACAAGAGTGAACAGCATGGTTTGGAAAGCGAAGAAGGATGCAGGAGTCAGCCTCAAAGCAGAGGTCGCAAGGCTTACCATTCCGAAATCTCTGGAAAGCATTAAGGAAGACCTCAAAGTGATGCACAACGTAAAGGATATAAACGAGGGCGAAATCTCAGTGGAGATATAGGAGGTTACGATGAGGAGATCAATAAGACAAATAGAAGAGACGGTTTTAGACAAGGAGGCTCGGGCAGAGGTTGCGGGAAGGGATGCAGAAAGAGTTCTACCGGTTGAAGCTACGGCAAGCATAATTCAAGAAGCAAGGGCGTTCAATCATAAGCTAGACATGGCAGGGGAAAATCAATTAAAGAGTTTCATTACAAAAAAAGGCGGCGAGGATGTATACCAGATCATGGTGCTGTCTACCACGTATGGGTGGGCGATACAGCAAGCTATAGAAGTTGTAGAGATGAACCACAGCAAGAAATCTGACGTGTACGGAACTGCAGTGAAGATTAGCGAAATGCTGCAGCGTTTAGGAATCGGGTTCGAGCGGGCAAAAGAATTTGTTGAGCAGGGATATACAAGTGAAACAGCGAAAAGGATAGGTGCTATTATGAATCAACTGGTCAGAGAGTATTGTTTAAGCGAAAATGAGGCGTACAAGACAGCGTTGAACTTTGGAGAAGTAGCTTCAGAGATAATAGGGTCAAGCAAATGGGACGGCCCCTACCAAAAACCAGGGGAGGATATACGATTTGTCACTTTTGCAGAAGGTGGGAAATGGTTTGTAACCCCGAATATAAGCAATGAGCCAAGAGGGGGGCTTATTGCAAAAATACAGGTTGCATTGAAGAAAAACTCTCTGAACTGCACAAGAATACCCGACACGAAATCGGAAATTTATTTTGTAAATGACGACTTCTGGCAACCGGAAGTTGAACTGGAAGAGTTAACCGAGAAGTTAGTCAAGTATGCAAGGAACATATCAAATCTGGAACCTATGAATAACCAAGAGCCGGATACAGATCCTCATATATATGAGCACATGGATACAACAAGATTAAGCTCAGACAGGATTTAAGAGTTCTTTCGTAGATCTGCTCCGCGAGTCGTATCTTCAATAGCATATCCTTTTTCTCGTATCTCATTTCTGATCCTGTCCGCCCTTGCGAAATCCTTCTCTTTCCTCGCCTTCTCCCTCTCGCAAGCAAGCTTCTGTATAGCAGCTGGAATCTCTTCTCTTCCGAATTCCAGAACGCCCAAGACTGAGTCAATCCTTTTCATAAAATCGAGAATCTCGGAAGCGTCCTTAGTATCAATCCCCGCTTCCATCTTCTTATTGATCTTTTTAACAAAATCGAAGATAACAGCCAACGCCTCAGAGATATTCAGATCATCGTCCATCCTTTTTGCAAAATCCTTCTCAGCTTTTTCAATAATCTTCTTTAGTTTGGAATCCCTTGTATGCGAAGCATTAAACGTCTGAAGCTTGTCAGCAAATGTCTGCAATCGCTCAACAGCATTTCCGGCAGCTTTCAGCCCTTCTTCAGTAAAATTCAATTGTTGCCTGTAATGGACAGACAAAAGAAGGTATCGGATTGCCCTTGCATCATAGCCTTTCTTCAATAAGTCCCTGAGTGTAAAGAAATTTTCAAGGGATTTTGACATCTTCCTTCCATCAACAAGGAGATGCTCGTTATGAAACCAAAATCTGGCAAGTTTCTTCCCAACAGCTCCTTCGCTTTGCGCAATCTCATTCTCATGGTGCGGAAAAACAAGGTCAATCCCGCCAGCATGGATATCAAAAGGCTGCCCCAGGTACTTGGTTGACATTGCAGAGCATTCAATATGCCATCCAGGCCGCCCCTTGCCGAGTGAGGTCTCCCAAAAAACATCCCCGTCCTCGGTTGAATGCGCCTTCCACAATGCAAAATCCTGCGCCTCCTCTTTATCATACTGATCCTGCTTTACTCGCGCCCCAGCTTTCAATGATGCAATCTTTGTATGCGACAGCCTTCCGTAGGATTTAAATGCAGAGATGGCATAATACACAGAACCGTCCTCTCCCCGGTATGCAATCTTCTTCTGCAGCAGTTTCTTAACAAGAGCCACCATCTCCCGGATATGCTCAGTAGCTTTTGGAAAGATATCTGCCTTTTCGATATTCAGGGTCTCCAAATCCTCAAAGAAAGCCTTTTCAAAGTTCTGGGTAAACTGTTTCAAAGGCATGCCTGCCTGAACAGAGCCCTTAATCGTCTTATCATCAACGTCAGTTAAGTTCATGACGTGCTTAACCTTGTATTTTGAATAGATGAGATAACGCTTAAGGAGATCGCTGCAGATATACGCCCGGAAATTTCCGATGTGCGCGAAGTCATAGATCGTCGGGCCGCAGGTGTACAATCCGACCTTTTTCTTCAATGGCTTGAATGCCTCTCGCTTCCTAGAGAGGGTATTATAAAGCATAAAGGCCATACGCAAAAAAGAGCAAGAAGCCTATATAAAGATTGTCACAAAAGCTTGTTAAGCAGCTTCAATTGGTCGGTATTGAGCTTCTCAGAGTTTTGGAGCAATGCCTTGGCCTTCGCTAAGAGGATTTTCCTGTCCTGCTGGCTCCGTCCAAGCTCCAGTTTGCGAAAGCCTGCAGCCTGATCAAGATTTCCAGCTGCCCGGCGTTCATCATTGAACCCTTGGGACAGTTTTTGTTCCTTAGTGTAATACTCCAAGGCATCGCGCATAAGGGCAAGGGATTGTTCTTGGCTCTTGGCAATGAGCTTTGCCATGCTCATGATTGCTTCATAATCACCTTTTCCCATAATCCCTCCTCTCAAAATCATCCTGGAGTTTTCTAAGATAGCGTTTGATCTCGCTCACTTGTTTTGGAGTAAGCGAAAGCTCCTGGACCGCTTTAGACATGTCAGCCTGGATTGCCTCAATCCGTTTTTCAACAGCTGCCTGCGCCTCTTCACGAAGCCTGGAAAGCTGGCTCCTGAGCCTCAGTATCTCGTCCTCATGCTCAAGAATCTGTGTAACCCTCTCAATCACGTCAATCCCGTATTTGTCAAAGATAGATTTACCGAATGAAAACAGCCCCATGGTGCCTCTGGTTTGGTTGGTTTATGGATTTGTTTATGGACTTTTCTTGCAAACGAAGATGATATGATCCTTCTGGAAGGGATCAAGCTCTCGGTAATCAACAAGGGTTATAAAGATTTCTAATTCCTTGCGGACCTGGCTAAAAATTGCTTTGGGAGATTTGGTAACATCAATGCTCCGTGCCTTGATGCACAGCACCCCAAACCCGCCGGGCTTCAGGAACATATCTGCGTTCTTTTTAAAGATTTCAACCTGGTTCTTCTGGCTGACGTCCTGGTAGAGGGCATCAACCCGGGATATGCGGTGGGCATAGCGCTCAGGGTGGCGAGCGTCAGCAAGCACAGGCGCGATATTGCTCCTGCGTTCGCAGAGGTGCACAAGATCCCTCATCACTCTCGGGCTGCTGTCAAGCGCAAACACAAACCCCGGGTCAACAATATCCGAAACATGCGAGACAGTGGTTCCTGTAGAGCTGCCTAAGTACAATACTGCCATCCCGGGCTTGATTCCGATCTGCGATATCCTCTTATGGAGGCTGGCGCACAGCTTGGATTTGTTGGGATTCCACTGCCGAAACTCAGCCTTGCCCTCTTTGACAAGGGCCTCTCCATAGACGCTTGTGCCAGGAACAATATTCCTGGTATAGAAGTCCTTGCCTTTTGCAAAAACGCCCTTAAAAGTCTCGTTCATGGAAACCTCTGATGCAGTTCATTAGTGATCCGGTCTCCTATAAAAGGGCCCTTGAAATAATCGACCTTCGATGCAATCGCAATCTTGTCTGCCAAAAACCGGGCGCGCTTGCCGTGCTCAGCCTTCGGTGCTTTCATGATCAGGGGATGCTCATGGAGCAGGCCATATTTTGGCGGAAGCATCCTCTTATTCCGCAGATGCCTGAACAACGCCTTTTCTGCCCCCAATACCTGGACTGTCTGGCTTGAAAGTTCAGAGAGGCGGCGGAGAGATCCTGCCTTCTCGAGCAGCTTTGCTCCGATGAGAAACCCGGTGATTGCAGCCACATTTGGGCAGACTCGCCCCATCAGGCCGTCAAGGTACTCCTCAAGATCAGCTTTCAGGCTGTTGAGCTGGCCAAGCTTTATGCTCATCTCCTGCAGAAAAACCGCATCTTTCTTGGAAAGATTGCCTCCCATGCTGTCAAGGGCTTTTGGAGCAGCGCCGGAAGCAACACAGTCAATAAATTTTGAGTTGTCTGTCTGCTGCCATGAGAATTCAGGGTTATAATAGCCATACCATTCCCTGAACTGGGTGCTCAGCATATTCATCGCCCGATGGAGTTCATCAAGCATATGGACTGCCTGGACGATCAGGACGTCTTCAGTAACAGCAGTCCGGATGTCTGCCTTCGTCAGCTCAATGTTCGCCTTCCTGAACAAGGAGAAAAATCTGGGGTCCTTGAGCGCCTTAAGCGCCTTTGGAACGAGATGTGCTGGAATCTCCTGAATGCCTGATCCAGCAGAACCCTCAAGGATGCTCAAGTGTTCATCAAAGACGACGTTTCCAACAACAGAGCGAAAGAGATAGGCCATAAAGAGAGAAGAGGCATGAATTTTATAAAACTATAGGATTCACGGGCTCTGTAGAAAGCCCGGCATCATTTTTGCGAGCTTCTTCAGCTTCATCAGCACTGCTGACAGGGGGTAGACCCCTTCGGGGGTGTCAGCAATCGCCTATCTCCCCACAGGCGAGCCCGATGCCGATTGGCTTTCTACAGAGCCTGATTCACAGGATTCATGGAATGGGTTCACCGCCTCCACAGCAGTACGCTGGCAAGCAGCGTAAGAACCCCAATCAGCAACAGATCAGCAGCATCACGGGCTTTCTCAGTTGAAGAAAGATAGACGATCTCCTGCCGTGCAGCAACAGAAGGCTTTGCCTGTTGAGGAGGAATATCTGCAAGGACAGCAGCAGCAGGCACAGTAGTAGCGCTGGACTTAATCTCCGGCTTGAATGTAATGATGCGCGTCAGCGAGTTTTCTGTAGAGAAGTCATCCTTGAGGTAGACTGCCCGAAGCCTGTACTCTCCGGGATCTTGGACTTCAAAAGGAGTTGCAAGCTCGATAGACTTCTCGTCGCCTGCATCGATAAGAACCTCTTTCTGGTTTGCCTGGCGCTCTCCAGAATAGCTCTTCGATCCTCTGTAGAAATAGCTCCAAATGACCAAAGCGTGGTCTTCATCATCATTATTCCTTACTGTAAGGGGTATGGGAAATGTTCCGGGCTCTGTAAGGGTTTCTGGAAACGAATCAAAAGATATCTCCAGTTCAGGAAGCTGCTGCTTTGTTTGGACAGTAACCTCCTGGCAGAGATCATCGGTAATGCCCCGAACCTCAAGAGGAAAAGAATGCTCCAGCCCAAATCCTTCTGCATAGACAGAATAAGAGCCATCATTGGTGTCATCATCGCAATTCGCATCAATCTGGATTGGCAATGTTAAATCCTGGCTTGTGTACTCTGGAAGGGAGAATGTAGAGATCTTGCTTATCCGAAAGCCCCCTCTGCCAACCCAGGCCTTCACAGTTGATTGGCTCGAATTTCCCCGATTAGACTGGATCCTGGCCCTAATCACCTGGCCGAATCTTGCCCTCTGGTCAGAGCCAAGATCGAGCACAGAAGCTATACGGAGCGAACTGGCGCTAACACGCGGCTCCTCTCTGACTACAAGCAGCTCAGAATCAAAGTTGTTTTCAGGCAACGCATCATTGCAGCTGATTGACGTGATATTGGCAAAGACTCTATAGTCATCCGAAGCAAGATTAGGGGAGAGAGTAGAGGTCTTGCGATTGACAATGCTGAAGTTAAGGGCATCATACGAAAGCATCCTCTGGCCGAATAAATCCTCAATCCATCGCTCCAAGGTAAGATTTGAGGGATCACCATAGCTCCTGGATACAATAATGGAAAATTCGACATCTGAGCCATTCAGGAACGCCGGAGCTGCAAGGCTGACATCAACAGAATAATCGCAGTCGCCAAGAGAGACATTCGAATTTGACTTCCCGGGAGTCGGCGCAGAGATCCCCCAGGAATCGAGTTTGCTCCAGGAGAAGTTCCCCTCAGTCCTGCTATAGGAGGCTGAGTCAATAACAGTAAGATTGGGAAACGCGAACTGGACCTGCTCAAATCCAAGATTGTTGAGTGTGAAGTCTGAATCAAGATCCCGATAAACGACCAAGTACGAATACGGCGCAAGGGAAGAGTTCCCATCTGTATTCATATCCGTGACATAGAGGAGATGGGAAGGATCTGAATCATAAAGCACAAACCCCTCCAGTTCAAGAAGGAAGGGGGTTGGGTTGTACAGCTCGACCCATTCACCTCCTGGCTTGGCGGCGTTATCATCCCCATCAGGATCCGGCATGATTTCAGTAATGGTAACTGCATTGAAATAAGAGGTAAAGTTGATAAAAGCAAGCACAGAGTTTGCTGCTCCCGGAGTCCCATTAAAAACAACTGACTCAACCCAGCCATCATAATATTCCAGGCTCTTGCCATTGCCTGCTGCTCCAAAGCCGGAGTCATAGAAAGTGCCAGCAATAACTGCCTGAGATGGATCCTCCAGAGAGAGGTTCTCGCCTGAATTGCTGAGAGAGCTCCAGCTTGTATCCAAAATGCTTCCTAAAAACCCATGGCTCTGGTTAAAGGAAGCCGCATCATCAGCGAGGATGGCAAACTCCCCCGGCTCAAGGACAAAAGAGCCTTGGAAGGCGTTGATCTGGTGATGCACTCCTCCCTCAAAAAAGGTCCAATCAGAGAGGTTAATGGAAGAATTCTCATCATTGTAAAGCTCAATCCACTCGTTTCCTGAGTCTGAGCCCGCAGGATCATACATGATCTCATTAAAACGCAAAGAAGACGCAGTTGGAAGTATCACAAGGCAAAGCTGCCCCAAAAAAAGCCACAAAAGGACTTTCATGAGGACGGGGGTCTAAAAAACTATTTAAAGATGACTGAGACATACCGCTAATCCTGTTAAATCCTGTTAAATCCTATACTCCCCCCAATGCTTGATGGCAAGATCCTCCATACCCTTCGATGCAATCGCTGAGGAGAAAAGCTTCACCAGCTGCAGGTTGCTGAGCAAAGGAACAGAGAAGTCAACAGCAAATCTCCGGGAGAATATCTTATCCTGGCTGTCTCTCTGCTTTCGGGGGTCTGGTATCGAAATCACCAGATCGATCTTCCCCTGCTTGACTGCACTTAGGATATTTGGCTCCTCAGGCTCGTGAATTTTGTACAGCTTCTGCATCGGGATGCCATGCTTTTGAAAGAAAAGTGAGGTGTGCTCAGTGCCATACAGGCCGAACCCCAAGTAATGGAAGGTGAGCACAGAATCCAGAAGCTCATAGCGCATCTCATCTCCTCCAACAGTAACGAAGATCGATTTCCGGGGCAGCCTGAATCCTGTTGAGATCATCGCCTTCAGGAAAGCCTCCTCAACATCCTCCCCAAAGCACGCAACCTCTCCAGTGGACGCCATCTCCACGCCAGTGATGGGATCTGCTCCCTTGAGCCTGAAAAATGAGAATTGGGGAGCCTTTACGCCAACATACGACGGAAGTTCAGCAATATGCTCTGCCACGTGCTGACCGAGAATCACCCGAGTGGCTATATCAGCGAAGTTCTTTTTGAAGACTTTAGATACAAAAGGAAAGCTCCTGCTTGCCCGGAGGTTGCACTCGATGACCTTCAGATGGTTTCCCTTTGCCAGAAACTGGATATTGAACGGTCCGGATATGTCAAGTGCTTTTGCTATTGATCGGGATGCCTGCTTGATCCGCCTCAGGCTTTCGGAGTACGTTTTCTGCGTCGGAAGAACCATAGTAGCGTCGCCTGAATGCACGCCCGCATTCTCAACATGCTCAGTAATCGCGTACACCACGATTTCGCCATGCTGGCTGACAGCATCAAATTCGATTTCCTTGGCATTGGCAATGAACTTTGAGATGACAACAGGATGCTCAGGAGTTACAGAGGACGCCCTCTGGAGATATTCTGCAAGAGAAGAGTCATCAAAGGAAAGGCTCATGGCTGCTCCTGACAGGACATAGCTGGGCCGCACCAGGACAGGATACCCAACATTCTTGGCAAATGCCTGCGCTTCCTCCACTGAAGTAAGCTCTTTCCACGCAGGCTGGTCAATGCCGAGCGAATCCAGCAGCTTGGAAAACTTATGCCTGTCCTCAGCCATATCAATCATCTCAGGAGATGTCCCGAGGACAGATACATGCGCCTTCATGCATTTCAATGCAAGGCTGTTAGGCACCTGCCCGCCCATTGACACAATAAGGCCGTGAGGCTGCTCAAGCTCATAGATATCGAGGACGCGCTCAAAGCTGAGCTCATCAAAATAGAGCTTGTCGCAGGTGTCATAGTCAGTGGAGACTGTCTCGGGATTATAATTGATCATGATTGTCTCATACCCGAGCTTTTTTGCTGTGGAAACTGCATTCACGCAGCACCAGTCGAACTCCACAGAACTTCCGATGGAATAGGTGCCTGATCCAAGAACCACAACTGCGTGAGAGGGTGCAGCATCGGGGGATGCAAAAGTGATGTCATGCTCAGATCCATTGTAGGTAAGGTAGAGATAGTTGGTTCTGGCTGGGTATTCTGCCCCTAAGGTGTCAATCTGCTTGACAAAGGGAATCACCCCAAGCCCTTTCCTCAGCTTCCTGACTTCAAGCTCCTGCATCCCCTTAAGATTCCCAATCTGGCTGTCAGAAAATCCAAGTTGTTTTGCCCGTCTGAGCAGTGGAGCAGTGAGCGCTTCTGCTACGATCCTCTTCTCATACTCAACGATGCCCTGTATCTTATGAAGGAACCAGGGGTCGATCCTGCTCAACGAATGGACCTTGGAAACAGAAAATCCCTGCCTGAACGCCTCTGCAACTGCATAAAGCCTCATGTCTGTCGGATTGGTAATCTCGCTCTCCAGGTCAGAGAACACCAGGCCGTTTTGGCTCAGTCCCTTCATCCCGATATGCAGCATCCGGACTGCTTTCTGCAGCGCCTCCTCAAAGGATCTGGCTATAGCCATCACCTCTCCAACAGACTTCATTTCGCTGCCAATCTGCCTTCTGACTTCCCGGAACTTATGGAAGTCCCAGCGGGGGATTTTCACCACAATATAATCGAGAGAGGGTTCAAAACAGGCCTTTGTGACCTGTGTGATCGAATTAGGGATTTCTGGAAGGCTATACCCAAGGCCGAGCTTCGCAGCCACAAAAGCCAGAGGGTATCCTGTCGCTTTTGACGCAAGCGCGCTTGAGCGCGACAGCCGTGCATTGACCTCAATCACACGGTAGTCCAGTGATTCAGGTGAAAGGGCAAACTGGATATTGCACTCTCCCACAATCTTCAGCTCCCGGATTACTTTGATGGAAATTTCCCTCAGGAAATGATACTCGGTATTTGTCAGGGTTTGCGAAGGCGCAACAACAATGCTCTCTCCGGTGTGGATTCCCATGGGATCCATATTCTCCATATTGCAGACAGTGATGCAATTGTCAAATGCATCTCTGACAACCTCATATTCAATCTCCTTCCACCCATGCACAGACTCTTCGATGAGGATTTGGGAGACCTGGGCAAGCGCCTTCTGCGCCATCTCAGCAAGCTCCTCCGGATTCTTGGCTTTCCCTGAGCCAAGGCCTCCGAGAGAAAAACCAGACCGCATCATCACAGGATATCCTATCTTTTCGGCTGCCGCCAGGCTGTCTTCAACTGTCGTGGCTGGAAAAGACATTGGGGTCTTCACATCAATGCTGCCGAGCAGCTTTGCAAACTTCTCACGATCCTCGGTCTGCTCAATCGCCTCAACAGGAGTTCCAAGGACGCAAAGCCCGTGCTTCTCCAGCACACCCGATGCTGCCAGGCTAAGCCCGCAGCTGAGCGCAGTCTGGCCTCCGAAGGACAGGAGGATAGAATCCGGCTTTTCCTTTTCAATGATCTTCTCCACAAAATAAGGTGTTACAGGAAGGAAATACACAATATCAGCAAGACCTTCAGAGGTTTGATAGGTCGCAATGTTAGGGTTGATTAAAACAACGAAAATCCCATCCTCCTTCAATGCCTTGATGCACTGTGATCCCGAGTAATCAAATTCTCCAGCCTCTCCGATCTTCAGGCTGCCGCTTCCAAGCAGAAGGACTTTTTTTGGCTTCATATTCTTCCGGCCTTTGCCTTCTTAACCCCCTCAATAAACTTGTCGAAAAGCCAGGCAGTGTCCACTGGCCCAGGCATCGCTTCCGGATGAAATTGCACAGAGAAAAACGGCTTGCTTCTATGCCTGATGCCTTCATTCGTGCCGTCATTGGCATTGACAAACCACTCTTCCCATTCCGGAGGGAGAGTTTTTGCGTCAACAGCATACCCGTGGTTCTGTGAAGTGATATAGCATCTCTTCGTCCCAACCTCCAGGCAAGGCTGGTTCTGGCTGCGATGCCCATACTTGAGTTTGTACGTAGAAGCTCCTGCAGCCAGAGCAAGAAGCTGGTTGCCGAGGCATATTCCGAATGTAGGGATGTTTCTTTCCATTGCAGTCCTGATGCGTTCAATGGTTGTTACGCACATCCTGGGATCTCCTGGCCCATTCGAAATAAACAAGCCGTCAAATCTCTCATTAGAAAAATCATGGTCATAAGGAACGCGGGCAACCTCAACCCCTCTGCTGACAAAACTCCTGATGATGTTGTTTTTGCAGCCGCAATCAAGCAGGATTATGTGTATATCTCCTGATCCATACCTCTTGACGTCTTTGCATGATACCTCAGATACAAGGTTCTTTTTATTTGGATCCTCTAAAGCCAAAGGATGATCTAGATCATCATTAAACACAATCTTTCCAAGTAGAGTTCCATGCTCCCTGAGTTTCTTAGTCAACGCTCGTGTGTCAATCCCGCTTATCCCTGGAATCTTCTCTTTCTTTAACCAATCCCCTAAAGAATGGAACGCCTCCCAATGGTGATGCTTGTGAGGATAATCTCCCACAACAATCGCTTTTGTGTGAATCATGTCAGATTCAAAATGCCGAAGCATATTGTCCTGAAGGTCTCCGTTAGGAACGCCATAATTCCCGATCAGGGGATAGGTGAATACAAGAATCTGGCCTTCATAGGAAGGATCAGTCATGGACTCAGGATATCCCACCATGCCTGTGGTAAAGACGACTTCGCCAGAAACGTTTTTCTCAAATCCAAAAGACTCTCCGGTGTAGACACTCCCATCCTCAAGAACCAAAGACGCGTTCATTAAAAAAGAGAAGGAGCGCCCAGAGTTTTATAAGGTTTGTGGTATCGGAAGAATGGATTGATTATCGTATGCTTCATGGATAGCGGCATAACCGGTAAAGCATTTTGTGCAGGCGCAAAGAGTGTCCAAGGAATCCCCGTTGGATCGCATATGGGATGGAAGGGACTCAGGAAGGAACAAATCAAGAGGCTCCAAACAAGCAAAAGAGGTTATTTTCAGATGTTCAGCAATCTTTTCTTTCATTTCCTGATAAGGAAGATTCCGATATTTATAACCAAGGAGGTTCTCCGGATCAGGGGCATCAATCCCGTAAGTACAGGAGTCAATCCACACAGGAGATGCGATTCGCAGATGAATCTCAGAAGCTCCGACGCGCCATAGCATGGACGCAATCTTCTTTATAGTAGTGCCGCGAACAAGGGAGTCATCAACAACAATGACGCGGCGGTTGTTTATAATAGAAGGGTTAGGATTATATTTTAAACGGGCAGCAAATTCACGCATGCATTGGCTGGGCTCAATAAATCCCCTCCCCACATAATGGCTTCGTATAATGCCACGCTCATAAGGGATTCCGGACTCTTCAGCATAGCCGATGGCCCCGTCTGTTCCGGAATCTGGAACAGAAACAACAACATCCGCATCTGCTGGGTCTTTCCTTGCAAGAATATGGCCGCACTCATTTCGGTATTTGGTTGGGGAGGTTAGGAAAACAAAAGAATCCGGGCGGGAGAAATAAACAAGCTCAAAGATGCATGGGAAAAAAGGGGCAAAGGGAGGAAAAAGCTGATGGCTATGAACCCCTTCTGCATCGATGACAACCAGTTCGCCGGGATTAACCTCTCTCGAATATTCAGCTTGGATAATATCAAAAGCAACGGTCTCAGATGCTACGACAGTGGGGTAGCCTTTATCCGGAAATTTGCCAAGGACCAGGGGCCTGTTCCCTGAAGGGTCCCGGAAAGCCCACAGTTTTCCATCCAGCATGCCGGCCAAAGAAGCTGATCCCTTCAATCCGGCAAACCCATCCCGGATACGGCCCTCCAAGGAACGTTGAGATGAAAGGGAGATCTTATGGAGGATAACCTCTGAGTCTGAATCCCCGATATATTCAAATTGGGCCTGGGGAAGTTGTTCTTTGGCCAGATGCGCGTTATACAAAGTTCCATTATGGCACAAAGCAGCCCAGCCATCCCGAATATGCTGTAATATCGGTTGGGCATTGGCTAAGCAAGAGCCTCCATCCGTAGAATAGCGGACATGGCCAACTGCATAATCTCCTAAAAGGTTGGCTAAGTCTGCTTCCTGGATAGCCTGAAATGCAAGACCCATACCGAGCTTTTGGTTAGGCTGGCGGCGCCCGGCATCAGAAGCATAAGCAGAAACGATTCCGGCGCTTTCTTGCCCCCGGTGCTGGACTGCATGAAGCCCCCAACGGGTTAATTCCGCAGCATCAGGATGCCCGTAAATCCCAAACACGCCGCATCCGTGCTGGAGCTCAGTCATGGAAGACTAAACGCCACGTTCCTTAAAAACCTATCGCTTGTCACTCCTCCAGGATACTCCACAAAGATTTAATAAGATTGATTCTTTGGAAATCAGGGGTTGGTGCAATGGGTTTATTAGACGTATTTAGGAAGAGAAAGGCAGGAGACATACCTCCACCGCCTCCGTTCTTAGAGCCAAGGATGCCCTCATTTGAACAGAGGATGCCGCCGATTTCCGTTCCTGAATTCAGGACAGAGTTCAGGCCAATGGGGGGCATCAGAGACAGGGAGCAGCCAAGAGAGCCTGTACCTGCTCCGATTCAGGGACCTTCCCCTCATCCAGAAAAGCCGCCAAGCCTTCCACAAATCCAGGTAATGAACCGGCCGATGGCGCCTCCAAGATTCGACCAGTTGCAAAGGCCAATAGTGAAGCACCCATTAAAGCCAGATTTTCCGGAAATGTCTCCCGTGAAACCTGAGATTGAACAAAAAGAGATTGAGGCAAAGAAGAGGGAGTTTGAGAGAAAAATGCCTCAAAGGCCATTATTTGTCAGGAGCGATGAATACAGGACTTTGTTAGGAAATATTCAGAGTATTGAGGAGAAGGTGGAAGAGGTTGAGGCTCTCTCCAAAAGGCTGAATGAGATCAAGCTCGTCAGGGATAAGGAAACGCAGAAATGGCGTTCCATGCTCGAGGATATCAACAAGAGGCTGCACAAAATCGACAAGGTGATGGAACAATGACGGGTATGCCGGTGTTTATCAAGATTGAGAGATATAAAGAAGTCCTTGAGATCATGGAGGTCCTGAGGGCAAAGATCAGCCAGGCCAAGAAAACTCTGGCAAAGATCAACGAGCTTAAAGATAAGGAGGATCAGGAGCTGGCAGCCTGGAGCAATGCAGTTAATGATGTTGAAAGGAGGGTTGAAGGCATAGACAGCGGCCTCTTTGAGCCTGAGCAGATGTAACGATGGAAGATACGATGTTTGTGAGTATTGAGGATCCCATTGCGATACGAAGGACGCTGCTCCAGGGCTCTAAGGAGATTATCACAGCTTTGCAGCGCTACGAAGCTTTCCAGTATACGCAGGAGATGAAGATAAGAGAGGTGTTCATCCTCAAAAACTTGATGGTAGAGATTAGCAAGCTTGGCAAGAGCCTCGAAGATGCGCTGCCAGTTCATCACATAAGAAAGAATGTGGATACAAAGAGGGCAGAGCTAAAGAAGAAGATCGATGACCAGCCAAGAGCCAGGCGGCCTCAAATGCCAAGGCCAAAGCCGGTTTCTGAGTTAGACCGCCTGGAAGAAGAGTTGAATGCGATTGAGAGCAAGCTTGGGATTTTGACATAAGACCGCATTTCTGGATAAGAAGAGTTCCAAAAAACGGCTCAGTAGAAAGTCCGGCATCCTTTCTGCGAGCTTATTTACTTTTATAGCACCGCTGACAGAGGGTTGGCCCAATCAAAACGCCCTCTGGCGTTTTGATGTGCCAAAAGAGCATGGCTCTTTTTAGCACCTTCGGGGGTGTCAGCAAACAGTGAAGGAAGCACAAGCGAGCCGGTGGCTAGCGAGCAAGCTCGCCTTGCTCGCTTGCAAGCCACTGCCGACTGACTTTCTACTGAGCCCAAAAAGCAACATATTTAAAACACGGGGCGTTCTACTCCGCACAATGCGGGGATGCCGGAGTGGCCAAACGGGACAGAGTTTGGCGACAGGCGCTAAAACGTCCATACTCAAGTCATGAGTGTTGAGGTCCTCACCCAGGTCTGATGAACTACTCAGGCGGGCCATCTGTTGGCTTAGTGCCTACGCAGGTTCGAATCCTGCTCCCCGCAGTGAATGAAATGAACGAGGAGAGCAGGCCAGCAACGAACGAAGTGAGTTGCGCTGCCTGCTCCCCGCACTCTTAATATTAAAAATTGTCTACATGGACTTGATGCGCAAAAAAACTGATACAAGGGAATTCTTGTTTAGGGATGCTCCTCCCTACCCAATAGAGGTTGCGGATTCTAAGGGAAGTTACCTCATTGACAAAAACGGAAAGAGATACCTGGATTTCACAATGGGGTGGTGTGTTGGCAACGCAGGCTGGAGAAAAAGCCAGATCAGGAATGCCATTCAGAGATTTAAAGGGCCTGAGTACGTTCCGCCTTCCTATATCTATGAGCGATGGGAAGACCTCGCAAAAAAGCTCAGCAGGCTTATCGGCAGGCAGACGGCCTGCTTTAGAGCAACAGGAGGAACAGAAGCAGTTGAGATTGCATTAAAGATGTCGCGTGCATACAATAAAAGGAGGAAGTTTTTGGCCTTTAAAGGTGCATACCATGGCCAATCCATTGCCTGCCTCTCGCTTGTCAAAATCCCGGCCCATGAGCTGCATTTTGGAAAGTTCTCAGAAGACTATCTCCAAATCGACGCAAAAGATTGGGAAAAAACAACAGAAGAGGCTGTAAAACTCATCAAGAAGAGAGAAATCTCTGCATTCATCTCAGAACCAATCATCTGTAATCTGGGAGTCATAGTGCCTCCAAAAGAGTTCTTTAACAGAATCATGGAAGCATGCAGCGAAACAGACACCCTGTTCATCTGCGATGAGGTTGCAACAGGATTCGGCCGTACAGGAAAATGGTTCGGCTTCGAGCATTTCGGTCTGGAGCCAGACATCATCACAATCGCAAAAGGAATGAGCTCAGGCTATGGCGCGATTGGTGCAACAATAGCCAGACCAGAAGTCGCTGAGCCCATGCGTTTTGATTTTAGCAATTATTCAACCTTTGGCTGGCACCCATTTTCTGTAGAAGCTTGCCTTGCAAACATCGAGTATATTCAGCAGAAGGGCCTTGTCGCGAAGGCTGCTGAAAGCGGAGCATATCTCATGAAAAGGCTGTCAGAGTTCAGGCCTGAAGGAAAGGGGCTGTGCATTGGCTTCGATGAGCCGGATCCCGGAATTCAGCAGCGATGCTTGGAGGATAGATTGATCATTTCTGCATTCGATGGAAGAGTAGTTTTGTTCCCAAGCCTTGATATCTCAAGACAAGAGATTGACAAAGCAGTGGAGATAATCAGGAAATCTAGGGCTGGTATCTGTTAACATGGTCCAAAAGATAATTCTTGCAAGCCCCAGAGGATACTGCGCTGGTGTAGAAAGGGCAATCGAAGTGGTAAAGAGATCCCTGTAGAACTGCTGAACACAGGTGAAGAAGGCACAAAGTTTATTCTGCCAAAAGAGCTTGAACAATAGGTTTTTATACTTCTCAAAAAGCAGGAAACCTATGGCAGTTGAGATTATAACAGTCGGCGGTTACGATGTTGTCGGAAGAAACTGCACAGCGATAAAGATTGACGATGACGTGATTGTGTTTGATATCGGGATTCATCTTGAGAGTTACATCCAGCTGACAGAGGATGAGGACATCAAGAAGTTTGAAGTTGAGGATCTTATCAAGGTAAAGGCAATTCCTGACCTTTCGGTGATAGAGCATTGGAAGGACAAAATAAGGGCAATCATACCGTCTCATGCTCATCTCGACCATGTCGGCGCCATCCCTTTTCTTGCAGGACGCTATAAGGCCCCAATCATCTGCACACCCTTCACAGCAGCAGTGCTTCGCGCAATCATCAGGGATGAAAAAATACCGTTCAAGAACCGGATAAAGACCGTGAACACGGGGTCATCCATAAAGATAACAAAAGACATCACCGCAGAGTTTATCACAGTAACCCATTCCACGCCGCAGACAGCGATGGTTGCGCTCCATACAAAGCACGGCATCATCGTGTATGCAAACGATTTCAAGTTCGATATGAGCCCGACTCTTGGAAAAACCCCTGATCTGAAGCGGCTAAGGCAGCTTGGCCAGAAGGGAGTGTATGCGTTGGTTGTGGAGTCAACCTATGCTGATGATGACCGCAAGATGCCCTCAGAGTCTGTGGCAAAGGAAATGTTGAGGGACGCCATCCTGGATGACGAGAAAGAGGTGCAGGCAATCCTCGTGACAACATTCTCGTCGCATATTGCACGGCTCAAATCCATCATCGAGCTTGGGAAAAAGCTTGGCCGGAAGGTTATCTTTTTAGGCAGATCGCTGGCAAAATACGTCAATGCTGCTGAAGAGGTCGGGATTGTCCACTTCTCAAAGGAGATAGAGATTGTCAAGTATGGTAATAATATCCGCAAGAGGCTCAATGAGCTGCAGCCTAGGAAGAAGAAATACCTGATCGTAGTCACAGGCCATCAGGGCGAGCCAAAAGCAACATTGGCAAAGATTGCAAGGGATGTCTTCAAGTTTCGGCTTGACCACCGGGATAAGGTGATTTTCTCTTGTAATGTCATCCCCACGCCAACAAACGAGAAGAACCGGGAACATCTGGAAAGGGATCTGAAGCACCGGCGCATCAGAATCTTTAAAGGCATCCATGTGTCAGGCCATGCGGCAAGGCAGGATCTTCAGGATCTTCTTGAGATGCTTAAGCCAGAGCACATCATCCCTTCTCATGGGGAAGAAAAGATGAGGAAGTCCCTTGCAGGCCTCTGTAAAGAGATGGGCTGGAAAAAGAATATCCACCTCCTTGCTGAAGGCCAGCATGCGGTGCTGAAGTAACCCAAGTAAAAAGATTTAAATAGTGCCCTAGCTTTGCTGCAAACAGGGGGTACAATGAAAGCAATCTTAGCAGAGCCGCGATACTTTAAGGAGAGCATTTCTGTCATATCAGACCTTGTGAACGAAGCAAAATTCACTGCAACCAAAGAGGGCCTTAACCTAATTGCAATGGATCCTGCAAACGTGGCTATGGTCGTCTTCAAGATGGTGTCAAGCGCGTTTACAGAGTACAATGTCCCGAAAAATGTTGAATTCGCAATAAACCTCAGCAATCTCAAGCAGATTCTCCGGAGGGTTTCCCCAAACGACATGATAGGCCTTGAGCTTGCAGACAACAAGCTCAGGATAGACCTGAAAGGAAGCACATCAAGGACGTTCCATCTTCCGCTGATTGAGGTTGAGGAGAGGAAGCAGAAGATTCCAGAGCTTCAATTCCCCATCAGTGTCATGACAACTTCCCAAATACTGAATAATGCCATTGAAGACGCCAATGTTGTTGCAGACTCTCTTACGCTGATAGGAGACCAGAAAAAGCTCAACATCACTGCCGAGGGAGACCTCAACAAGGTATCAATCGAGATCCCTGCTGACGAGATAACACGCATCAAGGCTGACAATGAAGACAAGGTCAAGGCAAAATACTCCGTAGAGTACCTCAAAAAGATGATGGGAGGGGCAAAGATTGCAGATGAGGTGGAAATCCTCTTCAACAAGGACTATCCGCTCAAGGTATCCTACACAGTCACCGACAGGCTGAATCTTACGTTTATTCTTGCTCCAAGAGTGGAGAACGACTGATTACTGGCCACCTAGGCCCTTAAGAGTATCCAGGCGCATAGTGGTTAAATGGTAAATAATCCGGTTCGAGAATTCCAGAGATATCAACGCCTTAACCATAAGAAGATTTGTGTTTGAAAGCTGGGCATCAATAAGCTCGGATATTTCTTTGCTGAGCATATATGCCTGTTTTGCCTTTTTTCTGTCGGGGGTATAGAAGAACTCATAGCTTAACTGATACATTTCAATAAGCTTGTTCAATATGCCAAGAACGGCCTTATGAGGGGGTAATTGCGCCAACACCTTGCCAAGTGCTTTGAGCTCATCACCCAGGTCTTCTAGGGTTTCAATAAGATAATAAAGGATGGAGCGACCAAATGTCATAAGTTTCTGGCTGGTGTTTAACTGGCGAAGGCAGAAATACATGAATTTATTCACATCATAGTCCTGATAGAAAATCCCGTCCAGAGACTTTTTGTCCCCCGCTTTCCAGGCATCATGGCAGGTCTGGAGCATGTCTTTGAGGATGAGGAGGGCCCGCCGCAAGAGTGTGTCAAAATCCAAATCAAGCTGGGCTGAAAGGATTTGAACCTCTACTTGGTTCTTCATGCTGTTAATGATTTCATACCCCATGAGTTCAGGAACCTTGTTCTTAACTGCCTGAAGGAGATCAGGATCCTCTGATTTCAGGATAATACGATCATAACCCTTCTGGTATGCGCGTGCCATAAAGCGGTCTGCAAGCCGCGGCAGAAGCCCAGTAAGATCCACAGTGATTTCATTTAATTCTGTCCTTCCTTCTTTCGAAATCGTCAGAGAGGTATCTCTCTCCAGCACATCAACCTCGTCTCCTGCTTTAAGGTTATTTTTTCGCACCCACGAAGAAGGGATAGTGATGGTGAGCGCACTCAAGCCCTGTTTCACGAGTTTCCTCTTCATAATCATACAGGAAAGAAGAGAAATATATAAATATATCGTTTTAGTATATGATAAATATTACTACATATTCTTAATATATTCAATATACAAAAAGAATATATATGTTCCGGATAATACTAAAAGAATCAAAACCAAGGTGAAGGTGATAAGCCATGAAAAAAACAAGACAGAGGGGAGAGAAAGATAGGATAGAAGTGCACAGAAAAGTTATCCATAGAAAAGAGCAGGGAGCGCTGCTGAGCAAGAAGTATAAAGTATCTTTATAGGAAATGGCACTCCTTGCCCTCTTTTTTCTTCTTTGTTCTCTTTAATCTTACTGATAAGTAGTAAAAAGATTTATAAGGAATGCTGATATCCTGGACTGCATGGCCAGCCTAAATCTCTCAAAAGCATTGCCAATTCTTGTTGTTGAGAAAGGAGACGACCTTACACAATGCATCAACAACATCCTGGCTCAGAAACAGAGATCAAGATGGAATGCGTTTGATACTAAGAGGGTGGATTCTGTTGAAGAGGCAAAGAAAATCGTAGGAGAACCTGATCTACAGCAACCACTTCATTGGGCAGCTGTAGTGTATGACAACAAGCAGCTCAATGGGAATATGTCCCATATTGCAAGAATAAGAAGGGCCGATCCGTTTATGCCACAGATTATGGTAAGTAAAGGTGGAGAAGCCATCACTGAACAATTACGGATTCAGGCAGTGAACACAGGCGTGAAATACAGTATGGAGGGTATTTCTGAAAATGCCCAAGCATTTGAGGATCTGGCCGGAAAATTATTCCGTGTCCCGTCTCCGATTCAGCGTGGGAAAATCATAAAAATCGGAGGAAGCGCATTGGATTACGACAGGCAGAGAGAGTATGACCCCTCACTGGCAATGTACTGCCACATCATTTCCAAATTAGCTCAAAATCAAATTCCAAATCCACTTAGCAAAAAGCAAAAAATGCAGGAGCATAGGATCATCTGCACCGTAGGAGCAGGGCAACTCGGAGAGGTGATAAAAGATTACCAGAAGAAATACGGGTTGTGGAGGAACAAATCACCGGAACTCAGTTTCCTTAGCGGCAATCTTGTAGGAGATGAATTAGACGAAATGTTTACCAAACATAAAACGGCTCTGAGAAAGATACTTTCTGGGATAGAAACAGGCGGGATAGAAGACCTCAGATTATGGGAGATATCTGCAGAAACGTATGCAGAATCTGTAGAAAGATATGTAGAGGAAGATTTATCCAGAAGATATCAGGAGGGCGAGGCCCTATGGACAGGGCGTGTCACACCAATTACAGAATTAGAGGATAAGGTAAAGAGGGAAAGACAGACTGTGAGGAAAGCCCTGCACTTAGCCAAGCTGAAGCAAGAGAATCCGTGGCTGGCTGAATTTATCAATAGAAGATACGTAAACTCCTCCTATCCAGAACTTATTGCGGAAGTATTGATGACAAATCTTAAAATGATTCACGGAATATTTACGCCTGAGAGGTCTTCGCTTATCGGTCCAGGGGCATTTTATTTTATCTCGAACAGCAACAAAAAGACCCCCCTCATTGCAATGGCTCCTCACTATATTCTTGTAAGAGACGAGATCCCTCTCCAAGACTCTGACACCCACACCATTGCGCTTGCTGAGTTTTATGGAATTGAAAAAGTCATTTTAATAAAGAGGACTGATGGAATTTACAAGTACGATCCCTACAGAGGGTTTGAACTGAGCAGCAAAACAGTATATCGCGCTGCTATGGATAAGTGGAAAGAAGCGCAAAAGGAAAATGAGCTGTTTCCCGTAGTGGGCCTCGAAGAGATGATAAGTGGAAAACTCTTTTCGAGGGAAGGGACAGGACCAGATGGACATGCCGATGGAACAGTGGGGCATCTCATAGAAGACTCAGCTCTTGAATATATGGCTGGATGCAGGCATGTGAAAGAAGTCTTGATTGTGCCTATTGCTCCCGAAGAGCTGTATATTCCAGGCTCTAACAGAAGAGAGGCAATGCATATTGTCACACAAGAAACAAAGAAGAGGGAAACTGACCCAGTGAAGAGTGTTATTAGCAGCTACACGGAAAGGAAGAACCTTCTCGAGCAGGCTCTGGCTGGGAAAGCGAGAAGCGTTATAGTCAGGGAAAAGGTGGAATAAGGTAAGGGATAGGAGCAGTCAATAGTTGCTTGAATAGAGGATTCTACCCAACGAGCCCAAAAACCGCAACATTTATTAATCAAAAACAGTCATGTTTCTGGTAACATGGCTGCAGATTCAAAAGTAATCGAGTATATTGCGCAGTGCCAGAAGAGGGGCTTCACAAGCCATTCAATCAGGAATGCCCTCTATGGCCAGGGCCATACAAAGAATGACGTAGATGGCGCTTTCGCCTCCTACCTCAAGGTGATGCACGCCTCAGAACAGGGCACGCTCTTCGAGGAAAGCACACTCAGCAGCAAAAAGGCAGTGGTCATCATTGGAGCAATCATTGCCCTGATATTTCTTTCTGCGTTCCTGACAAACAGCTACTTGCTCAGCAGATATCCGCGCACAACAGGGTTTGCTGTTGCTGCATTGAGCGAAGATCAGGTCGCTGAGATACAGGCAATCCATAACAGCCTTGATCAGAAGGAAATCCAGCTCATCCTGGAAGTCGAGCTGCTCAAGCTCAGCATCAAGGCTAATGAGACGATAGATCCCCATATACGTGCCATCAGCAGGCTCCAGGCAGATATCCAGAAGCTCAGGCAGAAGAAGATGCCCTAGCAGCCGAGTGAGTGCCTTGCCTAGGGGAAATGCCCGAAGTACATTCACGGTGTTCTGTTGTTACTCTGCCAAAGCAAAAGATTTAAATGTATGGAAGACTGTGCAAAGCTAAAATGGCCAAAGAGGCGATGGTAAAGTGTGTAAAGTGCGGAAAAAAAGTTACGTTGAGTTCTGCCGATATACGGGGAAGAGAACTGGTGTGCAGCTCATGCAGGGGGATCCGAAGTCCTGAGCCAGAGGAAGCACGCCAGGAGAAAAGCCAACCAAGAATCAAGATGAAGTGCAATGCCTGCAGCTATATGTTTGCAAAGACCATCGGCTCAAAATCTATCAACAAATGCCCCTATTGCGGCTCAGCAAACGTTTCTGAGGAGGAATCTGCTGCAGAAAAGCTCCTTTCTGAGGATGAAGAGTTTGAGGATAATCGGTTCTTCCAGCACTGAGTTCATACGGCTGCCGGGATTCGAACCCGGATAACCAGCTTGGGAAGCTGGTATCATGCCATTAGATCACAGCCGTGCAAACAGGAAAGAAGAATTGCGTTTTTTAAATACTTAACGTGTATACGTGCCCATCAGCTGAGCCTGGGCCAGGATATGCCCCTTCATTGCCTGCTCAAGTTCCCTTTTTCCTGCATGTTCGCTCAGCTGGAGCATGCAGTCAAGTGCATAGAGTTTGAAGTAATACCTATGCTTCCCTGAAGGCGGGCAAGGCCCTCCATAGCCTATCCTTCCGAAGTCAGTCATGCCTTGGACACCTTTGTTTATCCCATGGCCAAGTTCCTTCGCATCAGGAGGTATATTCCAAACGACCCAATGGACAAAGGTTCCAACAGGAGCGTCAGGATCATCCATGATCAGGCTGAGGCTCTTGGCTTGTCCTGGAACATCTGAGATGGAGAGTGACGGTGCTATATCCCTGCCTGAGCAGGTGAAGGGAGAGGGGATGGCTTCGCCATCAGAGAATGCAGTGCTGCTGAGGTTCATGCCTGAGCAGCGCCTTCCTCTTCCTCAGGATTGTAGGAAGGGACAGCAGCCTTGCTGATAATCATAATATCCCCAATGCTCCTGACAAGCTGGTGGGGGACAATAACCCCTTTCGCAGATCCAAGGGCCTTGGCAAGGTAGGAGCCTTTTGTGGCTTTTACGCGCCATCCGGATACCTTTGTCTGGGTAAGCATTGTCTCCTCAATATCTCCGAAATATTCTCCGGTATCTGTAAATACCTTCATATCATATGTTTCTGATATTCTCTTCAGCTTTAGCATAGGACCACCTTTCTTACTTTGGAATAAAAACTTCATCCTTTTTATAATTTTCTGTGGTAAAGTGGACAACCTTATATAGCATTGGGAATCACTAGTAAAAAATGAAACATCTCATCCTTATAGGAACAAGCCATATTGCAGCCCAAAGCATAAGGGAAGTGGCAGAAGCCATAGATGCCAACAGCCCTGCGGTTGTCTGCCTTGAGATTGATGCAAAGCGCATTCGTGGCCTGTTTGAAAAAACCAGTGCAAAAAGAGCGAGCTGGAAGAGGATAGGCATCAAAGGGTATCTCTTTGCCTTGATAGGAGCCTGGGCAGAGCGTAAGCTGGGTGACCTTGTGGGAGTATCCCCAGGAGAAGAGATGAGAACAGCCATCATGCATGCAAGGAAGAAAGGCATTCCAATTGCATTGATAGACCAGGATATCGAGATCACATTGAAGAGGCTCTCTGAGACATTAAGCTGGAAGGAAAAGTGGCGGTTTGTGCTGGATATCCTAAAGGCGTTAGGAAGGGCAGTAATCCGTAAGCCTGAGTTCGAGTTTGATATAAGGAAGGTTCCTGAGGAGCAGCTTATCAAAAAACTCATGACTAAGGTCAAGGACAGGTATCCGAATGTCTACAAGGTGCTGATCGAAGAGAGGAACCGGCACATGGCATCAGAGCTCGAAAAAATCCTTGCCCAGCATCCGGATAAGAAAGTTGTTGCAGTCGTTGGAGCAGGGCATAAGGAAGGGATCAGCCTGCTGCTGAAATCGCATCGCCCAGGTGAATCTGATATATCCTATTCTGTGAGCATAGAGGCTCAGTAGAAAGTCCGGCATCATTTTTGCGAGCTTCATCAGCACTGCTGACAGATGGTATGCCCCCTCGGGGGTGTCAGCAATCGCCTATGCCCTCACAAGCGAGCTCGATGCCGATTGACTTTCTACTGAGCCGAGCATAGGGTAAGCCAACAGGCTCTGTCCTGAATCTCATAGAGGATCGGGTTGCCGCCAAGTTCGGTTGCGTTGTTTCTGCTGCTAGCCGACATTCCTCCATGGGGGCGACTCCCTTGTCGGTGCTGATGTCTTGGTTCAAAACCTCACAGAAAGGGCGGCAACCCTTAGCTGGACAGAGCTTAAGGAGCCCAAAGCTTTAAATACATAATTTCTTAGAAATGCTGCATGCCCTGGAAAGTGCAAGACGTAATCTACAAAACGAAGACAGACTTCCGCTTTGAGTACAATGAGACAATTGCGGTGTTGGTAGCGATTATTGCTTCTGCATTCATTATCGGATTCAATGACAGGAGAGAGGCCTTCAACATCACTGATTGGGCCATGAACATGACAGAAAGCTTAGTTCTTGTTGCTGCAGTCATTCTAGTCCACATCTCAGTCCAGAAGATCTACGGATTCTACCAGGGGTTCAGGGTGGAATACAAACTATGGCTGTATGGGGTTGGGATCGGGCTTATCATTGCGCTTCTCTCGAAAGGCAGGTTCTGGCTCCTGGCACCAGGAGGGGTTTTTCTCCACTTCCTTCCGGCGCACCGCTTAGGGTGGTTCAGGCCTGGGACAAACATTACAGCATACGGAACAATTGCCTTCTCCGGGCCATTGGCTTCAATTCTTTTTGTCAGCTTCTTTAAGACGCTCGATATCTGGTTCGGGTGGCAGAGCGCGTTGATATCAAAGCTGTTTGTCATCGGCTGGGCATATGGTATCGGCAACCTTCTGCCTATCCCTCCGCTGGATGGCAGCAGATTCTTCTATTATTCTCGCCTGACCTACGCCTTTACTGTTGGCAGCATCGTCGGATACGGGCTCCTTATCTATTTCGTAGGTATCTTCTCGTTCTTCTGGGCATTGCTGATTGGCGGAATCGTCTGGCTTCTCTACTACATCTTCTTGGAATCAAAGGTGATGGTATGAACAGAAAGGCGCAATTTCACAATCATTGGCCGGAGATTGTGGGATTCTTCTTCCTTGTCCTCGGTCTGGTTCTCGCTCTTGCTGCTCCGACAGAAGGTGTGAGCTACATCATTGTGTTCATTGCTGGGGCATTAGGAGGAAGGCTCTGGTGGCAGGAGAAAGATACATTTAAAGTATCCTGGTCTGTCATCCTGCTTGGGTTCCTGATCGGCTATATCATCGGAGGCTGGTACACGAATCGGAATTTTATCGTGGTCTTCTTTATTGCCGGAGCCTGGATAACCTACTGGCTCCATGAGAAAGGCATTTTGTCAAGCACAGAAATCTGATTCTAGGCAGCGTTCAAAATGAAGGTTGCCACCATTCTTGCGAGCCTCTTTACAGGCAGATGCACAGCTGATAGGGGGACTTGCCCCCTCGGGGATATCAGCTTTATTCCTTAGAACGCTCAGGCGAGCCGATGGCAACCCGGGAGATTTTGAACGCTGCCTTTGGTTCTAACAACCTATTTAAACTCGCACTGCTCCCTCCAAAGCGTGATCCGGGACTTTACTCCCAGGCTGTACCAGGAGAGCATCCTTGATTCTGCATCTCGCAGGAATACGCTGATAGTCCTGCCGACGGGCTTGGGAAAGACCAATATTTTCCTGATGCTTGCCGCGCACCGCCTCACGCTCTATCCCGATTCTAAAGTGCTGTTCCTTGGCCCTACCCGGCCGCTCATCGAGCAGTATTACGAAGTCTTCAGGAAGCATCTTCAGATAGACCAAGAGAAGCTTGCGATATTTACAGGTTTTGTAGCTCCGCAGAAAAGGGCCGAGCTGTGGAAATCTTCCCAAGTGGTCTTCTCAACGCCTCAGGGCATAGAGAATGATATCATCTCAGGAAGGATTAGGCTTGAGGAAGTCTGCCTGCTCGGATTTGATGAGGCGCATCGGGCAGTTGGAGATTATGCATACGTGTTTCTTGCCAGGCAATTCATGAAAGCTGCCAGATTTCCGCTGATAACTGGCCTTACTGCTTCCCCGGGATCCGACCTTGAAAAGATTAACGAAGTCCTGGTCAATCTCTTCATCGAGAATATTGAAGTGAGGACTGATGAAGACGCAGATGTCCGGCCCTATATCCAGGAGATTGAAATCAGATGGGTAAAGGTGGAGCTGCCAAAGCCCTTCATTGAGATTCAGCAGCACTTCAAGGAATTTCTGAAGGAGCGCGCCCAGAAACTCAAGCATTGGGGGATCTTGCAGAGAGAAGACACCACAAACCTGTCCAGAAAGGATCTGCTCATGCTTCAGGCCCAGCTCAGGGGAAGAGCAGCTTCAGGAGAGAAGGATTTCCTGCTTTGGAATGCAATCTCGGTGCTTGCAGAGATCATGAAGGTAAGCTATGCATTAGAGCTCCTCGAAACGCAGGGGATAGAAGCGCTGAACAAATACATCTCAAAGGTAAACTCTGAAGCGAGCCATACGTCGGTTAAAGCGGTAAAAAGCGTTGTGCAGGATATCAACTTCAAGGTTGCGGGCCTGAAGGTTCAGCAGCTGGCAGAGCAGAAGGTCGAGCATCCGAAGCTTATTGAGCTGCAGAACATCGTCAGCTCAGAAATCAAAGCAAATCCACAGGCAAAGATCATCGTGTTTAATCAATACCGCGACAACGCGCAGAACATTGCCTCTATCCTGAGCCAGAATGGGATGCGGGCACAGCTCTTCGTCGGTCAGGCCAAGAAAGGAGGGACTGGCATCTCGCAGAAGGAGCAGAAAGCGCTGCTGGAAAGATTTGGCAAAGGAGAGTTCAATGTGATGTGCATGACCTCTGTTGGAGAAGAGGGGATTGACATCCCAAAGGTTGACCTCGTGATTTTTTTCGAGCCGCTTCCCTCTGTAATCCGGCACATCCAACGGAGAGGGAGAACTGGCAGGCAGGAGAAAGGGAAGGTCCTTGTCCTGATGACGAAAGGCACATTGGATGAAGGCTACCGCTGGGCCGCAAACAGGAAAGAAAAAAGGATGGTGCAGATCTTAAAGCAGCTCCAGACAAGGCGGCTTTCGGCGCAGCCGCCGCTTGAGAAGTTTATACCTGAGGAAGATAAGGTCAGGATTCTTGCTGATAGCAGAGAGAAGGGAAATCCTGTAATCAAAGAGCTTGTCGATAATGGAGCGAGGATTCATGTGCAGAGCCTCATTTCAGCCGATTTCATTACAGGCAGGGTTGGCGTCGAATTCAAGACAAGGAGGGATTTCGTCGACTCAATAATTGACGGAAGGCTCCTCAGCCAGCTTAAGGAACTCAAAAGGAATTTTGAGGCCCCCCTGGTGGTTATTGAGGGCGAAGAGGACCTTTTCTCCATAAGGAATATCCACCCGAATGCTGTGGTTGGCATGCTTGCCACGATCGCAGTCTCGTATAAGGTGCCTCTGCTCTTCACGAAAAATTATAAGGAGACTGCAAAGCTCATCCACATCATTGCTAAGAGGGAGCAGGAGGAGGATTCCTCATTCTCCCCGCATCCTGAGAAAAAGACCTCAACGCTCAAAGAGCAGCAGGAGTATATTGTAAGCAGCTTTCCAAATATCGGCCTTGCGCTTGCAAGGCCTCTTCTCAGGGCATTCAGGAGTATAAAAAATCTGATCAATGCATCAGAAGAGGAACTGAAGAAAGTTGAGAAGATTGGCGAAAAGAAAGCACGAAGGATAAAAGAGGTTGTTGAAGCAGAGTACGCTGATGACGCTCCTCCAAAAGATCTGCGCTCATCGGGACAGGCAGGCAACAGTGATGAAAAAAAGTAGGCATGATCGCGGAATGGGCGCAAGGCTGATTGTTTTTTAGAAAATGTTGAAACTGTAATGCAGAAGTTGAATTCTACCCAGCGAGAATAACCCAGCTTAGTAAAACCTGCAGCTATGAGATGGTATCGCTTACAATCAGCGTTTCCACTCCTGCGATGTCTGCATTTGGGAGAATCTCGCCTTCAAGAAAAGAAGTGATCTCATTCATATCCTTCCCATTGACCTTGCAGATGATGTCCCACTGCCCAAGCAGCTCATGGACGTCCTGGATGGACTTGTACTTGAGAAGCTTTGTGGCAACGCGGTCGACCCTGCCAAACCGCGCCTGAATAAGTAAGTACATGACTTGTTTCTCCAAAGAGCACCACCTCTTGTTAAAATGTTTGGCTGCGAAGCCGCCTGATCCTCTCATGAGTAGGCGGATGGGTAGAGAGCAGATGCATGAGCCCAGAACCTTTGAGGGGGTTTGTGATGAAGAGATGCGCAGTTGCTTGTGTGCTTCCGGTTAAGGGAAAGAAGAATCTCTTGGAATGGGACTGCAGCTTTTCAAGTGCTGACGCAAGTCCAAGGCCTGAATGCAAGAATCCGCTGCCAGTGGCATCCGCGATGTACTCGCGGGATCTTGAGATGGCAAGCTGGATAAGCGTGGCTATAAGCGGGGTGATGATCGCAAGGACAAGGAGTTCAAGGAGGTTGTTGTCCCGATCCTTCCCACCGAAGCCGAAGATTGCAGACCACCTGGCAACTGCTGCGACATAGGAGATGACCCCCGCAATGGTTCCTGCAACAGTTGATATCAGGATATCCCTATTTTTGATATGGGCTGCCTCGTGGCTCAGCACCCCTTTCAGCTCATCTGCTGTCAGCAGATCCATGATCCCTTTGGTAACGGCAATTGCTGCGTGCTTCGGATTTCTGCCAGTAGCAAACGCATTTGCGACAGGAGAGTCAATGACATAGACCTTTGGTTTTGGCAGATTCGCCCTTTGGGCTACTTCAGAAACAATGCTATGGAGCTTGGAGTACTCTGGCTCTTTTGCCTCGCGAGCCCTGTACATCATCAGGACAACCTTATCAGAAAACCAATAGGATCCGAGGTTCATAAGAAGGACAAAGATTGCTGCAACAACAAGCCCGGTCGTGCTCCAAAGCGACCCCACCCAGAGGAGCAGTGCCGTAAGGAGCGCAAGCAGGATGACTGTCTTAAATTGGCCTCCGAGCATGGATAAAGCGAAGGGAAAAGGCTTTAAAAATCTTGTGAAAGTGCGAGCTCCAAATCACAAATCATATAAGGCTGTTGAGCTTCATCGAAGTGTGCTAATCGGAGGGCATCAATGGGCATAGAAGCACCGAAACTGGATAAGGGAACCTTGCTGAGATTCTACAAGCAGAGAGGCGTTCAGCAGGAGATACTCAAGAGTGCAGAGGGCAGGGAAGTTGGAGTTCGGTTTAGAGAGGGTGGTTTTGGGAAGCGGCCGGATATCCTGCAATACCCGAATGACATCATTGAGCTTGTCAAGTCAGGAGTATCCTCGTTCCACATCAGCGAGGAGCGATGGAAAAACCCTCTTGCGCTGGATGCCGCCTTGCAAAAGGCTGACCTGAATGCCCTCCGCAAAGGGTGGGACCTTATTATCGACATCGATTGCAAGATTCTCGAGTACTCAAAGATTGCTGCTGACCTTATTGTAAGGGCAATTGAGCGGCATAACATAAAGAGTGTGAGCGTGAAGTTCTCTGGAAACCATGGATTTCATATCGGCATCCCGTTCGAAGCATTTCCGAAGACTGTGCATGGAAAGGAAACCGCGCAGCTCTTCCCTCAAGGCCCAAAGAATATCGCAGTGTATCTTGCCGAGATGATCAGGGATCCGCTTGCGGGCTGCCTGCTGAAGGCCAGTCCTATAAAAGAAATAGCGCAGAGCGTGGAAAAGCCGTTCAGCGAGCTTGTGAAAGATGGAAAGCTTGACCCGTTTGCAGTGCTCAGCATCGACACCATCCTGATATCATCGCGCCATCTATACCGGAGCGCGTATTCGTTCAATGAAAAGTCTGGCCTGGTATCCATCCCCATAGACAGCAACAGGATTCTCCGGTTCAGCAAAGATGAGGCGAAGCCCGAGAACGTGAAGATCAGCGGAGGGTTTCTTGAAGCGGGGAGCGCAAGGCAAAATGAGGCCAAACAATTGTTTATCCAGGCATTTGATTATGTCCAGGGGCTGCAAAGTGAGGAGCCGGAACAGAGAGAGTTCAAAGCCAGTGAGACTGCAATCCCGGAACAGTTCTTCCCGCCTTGCATGAAGCGCATATTTCAGGGGATTCGCGACGGAAGAAAACGGGCGCTTTTTGTAGCAGTGAACTTCCTCACAAGCGTTGGCTGGAGCCATGAGGAGATTGAAAAAAAGATGAGGGAGTGGAACAAAACAAATCAGGAGCCGTTGAGAGAGTCTTCGATTGTTGCCCAGATACGGTACCACAAGCAGAGGAAGAAGTCCATTCTCCCTCCGAATTGCAGCAACGACATGTACTATGTGGGGATAGGAGTATGCCATCCGGACAATCTCTGCGCTAAAATAAAAAACCCTGTGCAGTACAGCATGAGGAAGGCTGGAACCGGAAAGAAGAAACCTTTATAAACCGATGCCGGTTCTACCTTGAGAAGCGTGTGTGCATCAAATGCACATATAGGTTGTATTTAAAGGACTTTAAATACCACATAACAAGCCTGAAAAAGCATCTTTTTCAGTACAGTTATGATAACTGTTTCTTACAAAAGATGCCGTCAAAAGGTTGTTTAGCGCCGATCAGCAATGCCGAGAGTACACAAACCGCGATCAGGGTCAATGCAATTCTGGCCAAGAAAGAGGGCCAGGAGGGAATATGCAAAGATTAGGAGTTGGAGGGCTGTTAAGGAGGCAAAGCCTCTGGGGTTTGCGGGCTATAAAGTTGGTATGACGCATGTGATGGCGCTGGAATCAAAAGAGAAAGCAGCTATCCCAGTTACAATAATCGAATGCCCTCCGATCAAAGTTCTAGGAGTAAGGATCTACAAGGAGATCTCTGGAAACCGGAGGGTAATAGCCCAGCTCAATGCAAAGGTGCCTGAAAAAGACGCCCTTGGAAGGAAGATAAGTCTCAGCAAAAAGGAGCCTTCAGAAAAGGAAATAAGGGATTTTGATTATGTCCGCTTGTTGGTGTATACGCAGCCCAGGCAAACAGGAATCGGGAAGAAGAAGCCCGAAATCTTCGAGATTGCAGTTGGCGGGTCAAAAGAAGATCAGCTCAAGTTTGCAAAAGAGCATCTTGGGAAGGAGATGAAGGTCGAGGATGTGCTTCATGAAGGGATGTTTGTGGATATTCATGGAGTGACCAAAGGCAAAGGGGTGCAGGGGCCTGTTAAGAGATTCGGGGTCAGCAAGAGAAGCCATAAATCAGAGAAGACTATCCGCGGTCCGGGGAGCTTAGGGGCCTGGAAGGCCCAGCAGCACATGATGTACAGGGTTGCACATGCCGGCCAGATGGGATACCACACAAGAACCGAAGCGAATAAGTGGGTCCTAAAGCTATCCTCAAAACCTGAGGAGATAAACAGGAAGGGTGGATTTGAGCATTACGGCATAATGAAGAACAGCTATCTGCTGGTAAAGGGGTCTGTGCTCGGGCCTGCAAAGAGGCTGATTCGGCTTTCGCGAAGCCTGAGAAAAACCGAAGCAAAGGCTCCGTCGATACTGTCGGTGCAGTGATCACCAAAGAGAAGCCGCAGTGAGCACGATTGGAAAACAGCACATGAAAATAGGAATAAAAGACGCTCAGGGAAAGAAGGTTGGAGAAACAAATCTCCCGCAGCAGTTTAACGAGGAAATGCGTCCTGATTTGGTGAGGAGGGCGTTTCTTGTGATCAGGGGTCATGACAGGCAACCCTATGGCGCTGATCCTGAGGCAGGAATGCGGACATCTGCCAAGATATCAAGAAGGAGAAGAAAATACAAAGGATCGTATGGCCTTGGGATATCAAGAGTGCCGAGGAAGATCATGAGCCGGCGCGGTACGCGGTTCAATTGGGTAGGCGCATTCGCTCCAGGCATGGTGGGCGGGAGGCGCGCGCATCCTCCTAAAGCTGAGAAGAAATGGACCCATAAGCTGAACAAGAAAGAGCGGAAAAAGGCGATTAGAAGCGCGCTTGCCTCTGCCATGAATTCGGCCGCAGTCGCTTCCCGGGGGCATGAGGTTCCTGCGGAGTATCCATTTGCGTTTGAAGCAAAAGCAGAGCAGCTCGGAAAAACAAAAGAGGTTATAAGTATGCTGGAGGCTGCAGGTCTCGCAGCAGAGATGTCACGGACCAGATCCGCAAAAATCCGGGCAGGAAAAGGAAAGACGAGAGGGAGGAAGTACAGGATAAAGAAAGGCCCCCTCATCGTGGTTTCAGGAGATTGCCCCCTGCTCAGGGCAGTTGCGAACATCAGAGGGGTGGAAGCCACATTGGCCTCAAGCCTCAATTGCAGGCTCCTCGCCCCTGGCGGAGATCCCGGCAGGCTTACCATTTTCACAGAAGCCGCTATTGAAAAGATGCAGAAAGAAAAACTCTACATGGAAAAATGAGCCAAAAAGAAGCAACGCGGAAGATCCTCAAGTTCCCCTTATCGACAGAGAAGTCAATACGGCTGATGGAATCAGAGAACACCCTCATATTTGTAGTTGATAAGAAAGCTGACAAAAAAGGCATCAGGGATGCTACTGAGGAGATGTTTAAAGTTAAGGTTGCAAGCGTACGGACGATGATAAGCCCGGAAGGTGAAAAGCGCGCATTTATCAGGTTCAGCAAAGAGACGCCTGCTATTGATATTGCAACAAAACTGGGGATGATGTAGTATGGGAAAGAATCTTATTCAACAGGCACGTGGAAGGGGATCCCCCAGATACAGGTCTCCCGGGCATCGGTTCTATGGAGCCGCAAAGTTCCCAAGCCAGCTGCCTCTCGGGCAAAAAGGCCTGATTGTTGAGATCATAAAGGATCCCGGGCATTCAGCTCCTCTTGCTAAGGTAAGCATTCAGGGAAAAGAGTCGCTGCTCATCGCTTCAGAGTCACTTCGGGAAGGGGAGAGCGTAAGTATAGGCCCCAATGCAGAGGTCAAAGAAGGGAATATCATGGAGCTGAAGGACATGCCCGAAGGAACCCTCATCCATAACATAGAGGTGCAGCCCGGAGACGGAGGGAAATTTGTGCGCAGCTCAGGAACCTTTGGCAGAATCCTTGCAAAGAAGGATGGAAAGGTTGTTGTCATGCTTCCATCAAAGAAGACCCATGATTTTTTGGGGAAGTGCAGGGCAGCGGTAGGAGTGGTGGCCGGAGGAGGCAGGCTCGAGAAGCCGTTTTACAAAGCAGGAAATAAATATCATAGGATGCACGCCCGCGGCAAATTGTATCCAAAAGTGAGCGGAGTTTCCATGAATGCTGTTGATCATCCTTTTGGAGGGTCAAGCTCCCACCATAAGGGAAGGCCGACGCAGTCGGATCGTAATGCGCCCCCAGGAAGGAAGGTCGGGAAGATCGCGCCGAGGAGGACAGGCCGCAGGAGAGGGTAAACAACGCAATGGTAAAAAAACAGTTTGCATACAGGGGCCATTCGCTGGAAGAGATGAAGGCGATGGATTTCAGCTCCTTTGCAGAACTCCTTCCCTCAGTCCAGCGCAGAAAGGTCAAGCGTGGCTTTACCGAACAGGAGAAGATCCTCCTGAAGAATATACAGATGAAGAAGAAAAACATTGAAACCCACTGCAGGGATATGGTCATCCTGCCGAACATGGTGGGGCTGCAGATACGGGTGTATAACGGCAGGGCATTCGAGAATGTTCGCATTGAGAATGAGTTCCTGGGCCATAGGCTCGGCGAGTTTAGCCTGACACGGAAAAGGGTCCAGCACAATGCTCCAGGAGTAGGCGCAACCCGTTCAAGCGCAAACTTGAGTGTGAAGTAGAAATGAGAAAGTACGCTTTTCAGCAGTGGGATAAGGAAACGATGGCCAGGGCCCAGATACGTGATGCTCCAATCTCCGCAAAGCAGGGGATAGAGGTTTCAAGGAGTATCCGGCATAAGACTGTGCCAAGGTCCAGAGATCTCCTGGCCAGGGTCATAGCTGGAAAAACTCCTGTCAGGATTACACGGTTCAACAAAGGGATAGGCCATAAGCCTGGCATCGGGCCAGGAAGGTTTCCAAAGAAGGCCGCAGGATTCTTCCTGGAGCTGCTGGGCATGGCTGAGGCAAACGCGCAATTCAAAGGGCTCGACGCAAGCAAGCTTGCAGTGAGGCATATCTGCGTGAATAAGGCCTCACGCCCGTTCAGGTTCGGCAGGCAGCGGAGAAGGCGGGCAAAGCGAAGCCATATCGAGATTGTTATTGGCCAGGATGCTGGCGCAGAGCTCCAGCAGGAGCAGGCCGTCAAGGCGGAACAGAAAAAATGATCGAGCGCCAGTTTGTTTCAGAAAATATCAAGGAATTCCAGATTCAGGAGTATGTGATAGGGACGTTGAAGAGGGCGGGGCTGAGCCAGGTGAAGATGCAGAAGACCCCGCTCGGTGAAAAGATTGTTGTCTATGCCTCCCGCCCCGGCATCATCGTCGGGAGAAAGGGGCAAAGCATCAAAAAATTGACCCGAACGCTAAAGACGAGATTCAATCTTGAGAACCCGCAGATTGAGATAAGCGAAGTGAAAGATGTATGGACTGATCCTCAAATCATCGCAGACACAATCGCGAATTCGATCGAGAGGTATGGGATATCGAAGTTCAAAGCTGTTGGCCACAAGGCTATGAGCAGCGCGATGCAGGCGAACGCCCTCGGTATCGAGATTATCATGTCAGGAAAGATACCAAGCGCGCGTGCGAAGAGATGGAGATTTTACCAGGGATACCTAAAAAAGAGCGGTGATGTGGCGAAGACCCAGGTCGCAAAAGCCTACGCAGCAGTGCAGCTGAAGACCGGGACTGTAGGGATCCAAGTACGGGTGATGAGGGGAGACGCGCAACTCCCGGACAACATCAAGCTCCGTGCGAAGGCTGAGAAGGCAGGAGAAGCGCCAGTGGAGAAGGTTGCAGAGAAATCAGGCGATGGTAAAGATCAAAGAGATCAGGCAAAGCAGTAAGAAAGAGCTCGAAGGAAGGGTGGCCGAGCTCTGCTCTGAGTTGATGAGGCTCCGCTCCGGCGCACGAACAGGGGCGTCTGCGAAGAATACAAAAGGCATCAGGACTGCCCGAAGGGCGATAGCAAAGATGATGACGATCCTTAAAGAAATGGAGGTGGCGAAACAAGGATGAGTGAGATATGCCCGAAATGCGGACTTCCAAAGGAACTCTGCATGTGCGAGACAATCGCAAAAGAAGGTCAAAAGATAATCGTTTCCCTTGTCAAGAAAAAGTTCGGAAAGGAATACACAATCATTTCCGGCATTGATGAGAAGGAGATAGGGCTCAAAGACATAGCAAAAAAGCTCAAGATGAAGTTTGCGTGTGGAGGGACTGCGAAGGAAGGCAACATCGAACTCCAGGGCAACCACAAAGCAAGGGCAAAGGGTGCCCTGATAGCATTGGGCTTTGCGCCAGAAACGATACTTGTCAAATAATGCTCGCGAGAGGATAGAGCGTGACCAAAGTGATAGGAGCAGCCATACAAGAGGAACAGGCAGAATGAAAACATGTGAAGACAGGAAATGCCCGGTGCATGGGAAGGTAAGCACAAGGGGAAGGACATTCGAAGGAGTGGTCATTGCGAAGGATCTCCATCGCTCAGCGACGATCGAATTTCAGAGAATGATCTTTAACCAGAAATATGAGAGGTATCTCCGTGGATTCACGCGGCTGAGAACTCACAACCCCGCATGCATGAATGCTGAGATAGGGGATCATGTGGTAGTCTCTGAATGCAGGCCGTTGAGCAAATCAAAGAAGACGGTGATCATCAGGAAGGCAGGAAAAGACGAGCTGTTCCAGGAAAAGCTGGAAAGAAGAAAAGAATCCCTGACACGGAGAGAAGATGGGCCGGAAGCCGCCGTGAATACTGCAGAAGATACAGCAAATAAGGATACGAGGGATGAATAAGCATGCTGGCAGTGAAATCAACGATAACAAATGGGCTCTTGGTGGGTTCACTCGTGAGCACATGCGATAATTCAGGTGCAAAGCTTGTGAAGATTACATCATTTAAGAGGAAGAAGACCTCAAAAGGACGCGTTCCGACCGGCGGCGTTGGCGACATGGTGACTGTCTCGATAAAGAAAGGCAAGCCGGACATGAGAAAGCAGGTGATGTTTGCGGTGATTGTGCGCCAGAGAAAAGAGTACCGGAGAAGAGATGGGATGCGGATTAAGTTCGCAGATAATGCAGTCGTTGTCCTCAAGGACGATAAGGGAAATCCAAAAGGGACGATGCTCAAAGGAGCCATCGCAAAGGAAGTGACTGAGCGGTGGCCCGGAATCGCAAAGTTAGCTGGCAACATAGTGTAAGGATGTATACGATGAACGCCGCATATCGCATATCAAAAAGGATGGAACTGAGAAGATGAGATCAAAATTTTCAGGATGCTGGAAGGCGAGCAAACAGCCGAGAAAGCAGAGAAAGTATTTGAAAAATGCACCATTGCACATACAGCAGAGGCTGATCCGCGCGGCCATGTCCGAGGAGCTGAGGAAAAAATTCGGGAAGAGATCAATGGGGGTAAGGAAAAGCGACAAGGTAAAGGTTATGAGGGGCGAATTTGCTGGAAAGATCGGAAAGGTTAACCTTGTTGACCGGAAAAGGCAGGGAGTCTATATCGATGGGATCGAAAGGAACAGGAGAGATGGCGCCAAAGCCTTTGTCAGGATTCATTCGTCAAATGTCATGATCATGGAATTGAGCAGTCAAGACAAAGCCAGGCTAAAAGGCCTGAAGAGGAAATAAGATGGCGAAGCGTCACTTAAAGAGGATTGCCATGCCGGTGTCATGGCCGATAAGGAGGAAGGAAGAGGTGTTCACGCTTCGGCCCTATCCGGGATCCCACAAGATGGAGCACGGTTTGGCCATAGCCACGTTTCTCAAGGAGGTTATCCATGAAGCTGGAACTGGCGCAGAGGCGAGGAAGATCCTGCTGCATAACGAAATATTGTGCAATGGAAAGCGCCTGCAGGATAAGAAGGATCTGGTCGGCCTGTTGGACGTCGTCTCAATCCCGAAGCTCGGGAGATACTATCGGATCGTTATGAACAGAAAAGGTAAGATTGCTGCCAGGGAGATCCCAGAAAAAGAGGCAACGATCATGATTGCAAAGGTGCTAAATAAAACAAATGTGCGGGGCGGCAGCATACAGGTAAATCTCAGTAACGGAAGGAATTTTATCGCAAAGCAGGCCCCGGAGCAATACAAGACAGGAGGCTCTGTTGTGTTGAAGCTTCCAACGCAGGAGATTATGGAGTTTATTCCTCTTGAGAAAGGGATGACCGTGCTTCTTCAGGGCGGGAAGTATAAAGGCAGCCTTGCTGCAGTCCAGTCAATCAGGGGCAAGAGGATAATCATCAGGACCGGGAAAGGAGAGACTGGTGAGACATTGAAGAAATACAGCCTGGTGTGCGGGAGGGAGCATCCGGTTGCGATTGTCACGGAGTCTGAAGAATGAATCCTATGAGGCAGATACGGCTCGAGAAGGTCACGCTGAATGTCGGCGCTGGGAAAGACCAGGCACAACTGGAAAAAGGAATTCGGCTGCTCAAGAATATTACAGGGATAGACCCTGTAAAGACAAAGACAAAAAGAAGGATTCCGGAATGGGGCCTTCGGCCAGGGCTTCCCATTGGGTGCAAGATCACGCTGCGAAAAGGCGCTGCAGCCGAGCTGCTGAAGAGGCTCATGGCGAGCAAGGAGAACACATTGCTGCGGCGCCAGTTTGACAGCAGCGGAAATGTTTCATTCGGAATTCCTGAATATATAGATATTGCCGATGCGAAATATGATCCAAAGGTGGGAGTCATGGGGCTGGAAGTTGCAGTGACACTCGAGCGCCCAGGATTTCGTGTTAAGCGGCGGAAAAACGGAAGCAGGGTCGGCAAGAGGCATCAGATAACACAGGAAGATGCGATCGAGTTCATGAAAAAAGAGTTCAGCCTGAAATTGAAAGAGGAAGAAGAATGACAGCATCATCATACCAAAAGATGTTCAGGCAGCTCCGTGCAAAGCCTGTAAAGATGAGGAAGTATCTGAAGCATAACTCCCCTAAAAAGAGGACATGCGGCATTGCGCTCCGCCCCTGCCGGAGGTGCGGCAGGATACAGGCTCATGTACAGAAGTATGATATTCATCTCTGCCGCCAGTGTTTCAGGGATACTGCTGAGAAGATAGGATTTAAGAAATATGATTAAGGTGAACCATGGTACTCAACGACCCAGTCTCAAACGCATTGTCTAAGATTATGAATGCTGAAAAGGCTACCAAGCGCGACTGCGTGGTGAAGCCGTTCTCAAAGACGCTCAAGGAAGTGCTCAGGATTATGAATGAGAGGATGTATATTGGCGGGATAACTGAGCATCAGGACGGGAAGGGCAACTTCCTCAAGGTAGATCTGATAGGGAGGATTAATGGGTGCAATGCAATCAAGCCGAGGCACTCGGTAAAGAAAGGGCAGTTTGAGAAGTTTGAGAAGAGATACCTCCCTGCAAGGGAGTTTGGTATGCTGGTTGTTTCAACATCCCAGGGCATTATGGCGCATGAGGATGCAAAGAAGAAGCGGATAGGAGGAAGGCTGATAGCATATGTCTACTGACCAGCTTGTGATGGAGATTCCGATACCGGAAGGGGTTCAGGTAGAGGCAACTCCGGAGAAGATTGTAGTGAAGGGCGCGCAGGGTCAGGTGGAACGAAGAAGGATTAATCCTGGAATGAAGATTGAGGTGAAGGGCAAGGTAGTGGTGATTGCAGCCGCAAGGAATAGCAGGCGTGAAAGGAAGGTGGCTGGTACGCTGCAGGCTCATATAAAGAACATGATGGCTGGAGTGAGAGAAAAGTACAGGTACACGCTGAGGATCTGTTCAGGGCACTTCCCGATGAATGTAACCTCAAGCAGGACAGATCTGACAGTCAAGAATTTTTACGGTGAGAAGATTCCCCGCATCATAAAGATACCTGAAGCTGCAAGTGTTCGGGTGGACGGATTTGAAATCGTGGTTGAATCAGCTGACAAAGAAGTGGCAGGACAGACAGCAGCATCCATCGAGCAGCTCTGCAGGATCACCAACAGGGACCGGCGCATCTTTCAGGATGGAATCTGGATAGTAAACAAGGGGACCAGGAGGCAAGAATGAATCATCTTGCTCTTCGGGCCCAGATGAAGGGAAAGAAGCCTGAGTTTATCAGGCAGGACGCCCATAAGAAGCCGGGGCTCGGCTGGAAATGGCGAAGACCCAAGGGAATAACCTCAAAGATGAGGCTGCATCTCAAGGGATACAGGAGAATTGTCAAGAAAGGGTATCGGTCGCCTAAAGACGTGAGGGGGCTCACGAAAGATGGAAAAGAGGCTGTTCTGGTTGCAAATCTTGAGAGCCTTGGCAGCCTTGATGCATCCCGGCAGGCGGTGATAATCCGCAGTGGGGTCGGTATGAAGGCGCGCAGGGAGATTGTGCAGAAGGCTCTCGAGACGGGGTTGCAGATAGTCAATATAAAAGACCCGAAAGAGTTCCTCCGGAAAGCCGAAGCAGCCCAGAAGGAAAAGAAGGAGAAAAAAACAGTCAAGAGCGGAACAAAGACGGAACAGGCTCCAGTCAGGGCAAAGAAAGACCAAAAAGAGGACGAGAGCAAGGACAGGAAAGCTGCTGAAAAGCTGGAGAAGGATAAAGTGCTGACAAAGGGGAACCAATCATGAGGACAGGTATGCAAAGGAGGCTGGCAGCCTCTGTTTTAGGATGCTCGGGAAAAAGGGTATGGATGGATCCTGCAAAAGCCCAGCAGATAAAGGAAGCTGTGACAAAGACTGATATCAGGAGTTTGATAGCTCAGGGGGTTATCCAAAAGAGGAGGGTGAAGGGGATATCCAGGGGAAGGATAAGAGAGAACATGCTCCAAAAGCGGAAGGGAAGGCGGAGAGGTGTTGGCCACCGAAAGGGCAAAAAGACAGCCAGGACAGAGAAAAAGCTGAGCTGGATGCAGCGGATTCGGCTTCAGCGAGGGATACTGAAGGGGTTAAAAAGCGGAAAGAAGATTGAGGGCGAAGTATACCGGACGATGTATAAGAGGGCAAAGGGCGGCTTTTTCAGAAGCAAGAGGCACATGAACCTCTACCTTGAGGAGAACAAGCTCTTGAAGAAATGATGCTGGAGATGATATGACAAGCCATAAAGTGATCGGGTTTAGGAGGAAACGGAAAGGAAAGACTGACTACAAGAAGCGCCTGAAGATTCTGCTTTCAAGAAAGCCGCGGCTTGTCGTGAGGCGGACGCTAAACAATACCATCGTCCAGATTGCCGAGTATGGAGAACAAGGGGATAGGATTGTGGCTGCAGCATCTACGAGAGACCTTGTAAAAACCGGCTGGAAGTACAGCACCGGCAACGCTGTTTCGGCATATATCGCCGGGATCAGGGTCGGCAGAAAAGGGATTGCCGGCGGCATCAAGGAAGCAGTCGTGGATATCGGCAAGCAGCGCCCGAGCTTGAGGATCTTCTCTGCAGTAAAAGGCGCTCGAGACGCGGGAATCGATGTTGCATGCGGGGAATCTGTGCTCCCGAAAGCAGAGGTTGTAAATGGCAGCTTGATCAAGGCGTATGCGGATTTCCTGAAGCAGAAAGGTGTTGAAAAGTACAAAAAACAGTTTTCCAGATACGAGAAAGAGGGTCTGAAGATAGAGGATATGGGGAAAGCCATTGAAGCTATAAACGAGGGGCAAAATGCCAAGTAAACGCAAGGATGCCGAGGCTCTTCCTCATATAAAGGAGGGAGACGTGAAAGCAGAGGTGAAGGTAGAAGTGAAAGCAGAGCCCCTAAAAGGGAAGGAGACTGGGATTGATACTGCGATGTGGAAGCCAAAGACTCTTCTCGGACTTAAGGTAAAGAAAGGGGAGATCACGAATATCGGAGAGATTATTGAGAGCGGGCATAGGATTCTGGAATCCGAGATAACTGATATCCTGATGCCCGGGTTGGAAACTGAGCTGCTGTTTGTTGGTCAGGCAAAAGGAAAGTTCGGTGGAGGCCAGAAGCGGATCTTTAAGCAGACGCAGAAAAAGACCAAGGAGGGCAACAAGCCTCATTTTACAATTGTTGCAGTAGTTGGTGATAGGAACGGGCACTTTGGGCTGGGGCACGGCAAGAGCAAGGAGACTGTGCCGGCAAGAGAGAAGGCAACTCGGAACGCTAAGCTTAACATTATGAATGTGAAGCGAGGATGCGGTTCCTGGCAGTGCGGATGCGCGAATCCGCATAGCATTCCATACACGATTGAGGGCAAGTGCGGGAGCGTCATCCTCAGGTTGATTCCTGCGCCAAAAGGAACAGGCCTGAAGACAACTTCAGATGTGCAGACAATGCTGCAGCTGGCAGGCATACGTGATGTGTGGTCAAAGATAGTAGGCCACCAGAAATCGAAGATGAATGTGGTCTTTGCATGCAGAAATGCCTTGCTGCGGATGTCTGATATGAAAGTGAGCCAGAAGGAGGCTAAGGCGCTTGGGATTGCAGAAGAGGTAATAGAAGTTCCGGAAGTTCCGAATGAGGGAGACGCCAATGAGTGACAACATCGCAGTAATTCGGCTGAGAGGAAAGGCCAGCATCGAGAGGGGCGTGGATGAAACTCTGAACATGCTGCATCTCTATGCAAGGAATTACTGCGCCGTCTGCCAAAAGAGCCCGAGCATCATGGGGATGATCCACAAAGTGAAGGATTATGTTACCTTTGGCGAGATTGACCCTGAAACATTCAAGTTCCTGATCGAGAAGAGAGGAGAAAGATGGGCTGGCAGGGAAGCTGATAGGAAAGGAAAGATGTCCTACACCAGCAGATGGCGCGGAAAAGACGAGCGGAAGATAAAGCCGTTCTTCAGGTTGAACAACCCCTTAGGAGGGTTTGAGCGCAAAGGCCTGAAAGTAAGCTATCAGAACGGCGGCAGCCTTGGAAACCGCGGAAAAGAGATAAACTCGCTGATCAGGCGGATGGTGCATGATGAGATTCAAGCGTAAGAAAGCTGTCCGCCTGCGGGGAAGCAAGACCCATGGCTGGGGGGCAAAGAAGAAGCATCGGGGAGCAGGAAACCGCGGAGGCCGCGGAAGGGCCGGCTCCGGAAAGCGCGGGGATGCAAAGAAGCCAAGCTACTGGAAGATTCCCCTTCCAAAAGGGTTTTATCATCAGGGGATGGTGAGGGAGAAAACAGTCAACCTCCTCTGGATAGAAGAAAAATATCAGGGGCTCCTTGGCTCTCACCTTGCCAGCGAGAAAGAAGAACGCACAGAGATTGATATCACCAAGCTTGGATTCAGTAAGCTTCTCAGCAAAGGTACGCCAACCAGGAAGTATAGGATCATAGCTGATTCTGCATCCGGCGGCGCTGTTAAGAAGGTAGAGAGATCCGGTGGCCAGGTCATCCTAAAGAAAGATTTAAATAAACAGGCGCCTGCATCCCAAGGCTGAAGACAATGGGATTCTGGGAAGGGTTTATCTCAAATTTGCCGGAAGTAGTAGGCCCGACACATAAACGGGTCTCATTTAAAGAGAAGCTCAAATGGACAGGGATCTGCCTGGTGCTGTTCTATGTGCTTGGGCTTGTTCCGCTCTTCGGCCTGGGGGAGAACGCGCTGCAGCAGTTTGAATTCCTTTCGATAATCCTCGGAGCCAGCTTCGGATCCATCATCTCATTGGGTATCGGCCCAATCGTTACGGCATCGATTGTGCTGCAGCTCCTGAACGGATCCGGCATTGTTAAGTTTGACCTTACCACCTCAGAAGGAAAAAAGAAATTCCAGGGAATCCAGAAGCTCCTGGCGTTTGTGTTTATCATTTTTGAAGCCTCAATCTACGTTTTCATGGGCGGCCTGTCTCCTGCGGTGGAGTTCCAGGGAACCGGCCTGTTCCTGCAGCTCCAGCTGCTGCTGATATTCCAGCTCTGCTTAGGCGGAATCCTTATCATGTTTATGGATGAGATTGTCTCAAAATGGGGGTTTGGTTCTGGAATCAGCCTGTTCATTGTGGCAGGAGTCTCCCAGAATATATTTATTAGGGCATTCTCTCCCTTGGCTTCTCCCACCAACCCGGGGATTATGGTAGGCGCAATCCCTGCGCTTTTCCAGAGCCTGGCTTCAGGAGACCCTACCACTGCTGCGCTTATGCTGGCAGGCATCCTTTCCACAATAATAGTTTTTGTCATTGCAGTGTATGGCCAGTCAATCAAGGTTGAGGTTCCGCTTTCATTTGGAAGGATCAGAGGGTATGGCATTCGATGGCCGCTGAACTTCTTTTACACCAGCAACATCCCGGTGATTCTTGTAGCTGCGCTTATTGCAAACATTCAGCTCTGGGCTCGGCTGCTCCAGAACTGGGGGCACCCCTTTCTTGGAACATTTGTCGGCAATAGCCCTGCATCAGGCCTGGTCTTGTGGCTCTCTGCTCCAAACGTGCTCAGCAAGGTGATTACAGGAAGCTTCAGGGGGTTTGATGTTGTCAGCAGCATCGTCTATATCCTCTTCTTTGTTGTCGGCTGTGCTGTCTTTTCAGTCTTTTGGGTGCAGACTTCAGGGATGGACTCCAGGTCGCAGGCAAAGCAGATCATGGCCTCAGGGCTTCAGATCCCTGGCTTTCGGAAAGATGAGCGCATCCTGGAGCGCATGCTGAACAGGTATATCTGGCCGCTCACGATTATGGGCGGGATTAGCATAGCCCTTCTCGCATCATTGGCTGACCTCACCGGCGCATTTGGCTCAGGCACAGGGATCCTGCTTTCGGTCATGATTGTCTACAGGCTCTACGAAGAGATTGCGCAGCAGCATGTCATGGACATGCATCCGATGATGAGGAGATTTATGCAGCAATGAGGCCATGCAATGTTTGAATGGATAGATGCAATGATGTCTCCTGTTCTGAATCTTCCTCCAGTGGTCGGCATAGGGGTCATCAGCTTTGCAATCTCATTGCTTATCATTCTCATATACAAATGGACAACTGACCAAGTCTTGATGAAGCAGCTGAAGGAAGAGATCAAGCAGCACCAGAAGGATATGAAGGCATCTCGGGAAGACCCAAAGAAGGCCATAGAGCTCCAGAAGAAGGCAATGGAAGTAAATATGAAATATATGATGCAGTCATTCAAGCCGATGATATTCACGTTGATTCCTGTATTCCTCATATTCGGCTGGCTGAGCAGCGCCTATGCAGCAGATCCCATTAAGCCTGGCCAGGAGTTCCAGGTCAGCGTGCAGTTCCTTGATGATGCTGAGCATGCAGCTGCCTTAAGCCTTCCTCAGGGATTTGCTTTTGGAACACAGGAAACCCAGGAAAGAACAGGAACAAAGCAGATTGCCTGGAATGTGATTGCGCCTCAGAAGCTGCAGAATCCTAAAGGAGACGAATTCATCATCGAGTTCACAGTGGATGGAAAGGAATTCCAGGCAGAGATCCTGATAACCAATGAAAGGAGGGTAAAAACTCCCATCATCACAGAAAAGGAATATCAGGGAACCCCTTCATTGAAAGATGCAGGGATCCAGTCGCTCAGCATCGGCAATAAGAAAGCGGTTGTCATGAATCTCTTCGGCTGGAAGCTCGGCTGGCTTGGCACGTACATCATATTCTCGTTGGTGTTCAGCCTTGTCTTGAGGAAGCTGATGAAGGTGTATTAGGGCAAGCTGCTCAGGAGGATCATAATCTGGGATTGATCTCCCGGATTAGAGGATAGGCAGGCTGTCAATCGGGCTTTTTGCGCCAATCATTTTGGGAGAGGCGATATGGAGATAGATCATTGTTGTTTCTACGCTGCTGTGCCCAAGCAATGACTGGACTTCTGCAACGCTGCTTCCGTTCTCTATAAGATGCGTTGAAAAGCTGTGCCTTAAAGTGTGCGGGTGGGCATGCTTGGATAGTTTGGCATTCTTCACTGCATTTTTTATTACAGACCTTACAGTTGCTGTGGTGATGTGCCCGCTGAATCCTCTGAAGATATAAGAATCGGAAGACACGCATTCTTTTGCTATGTACGAAGCCAGCTCCTCCTTAATGCTTTCCGCTATTACAAACATCCTGTCCTTGTTGCCCTTGCCATGCCTTACCCATCCATAGCCGTTCCTGATGTCAAGATTTTCCGGCTTGAGATGAACAAGCTCGCTTACTCTAAGCCCGGCAGAATACATAAGCTTTGCCATAAGCTTGTGCTTGGGATTGCTTATTGAATTTATCAGCATTGCAACTTCTTCTTTAGTCAAAACGATTGGCAGCGCTTTAGGCGTTTTTGAGTATCTTATATTGATCATCAGCCGCTTGCGTAAAACATTGCCATAAAAAAACTTTAATGCGTTCAAGTTCACATTAATGGTGCTGCCGCATGCGCCTTTCTCAATCATCAGGTCCAGATAATCTTTAATGTCAGTTTTGCTTGCTTCATTCGGCTCCTTTTTGAACCAGCCGAAGAACTTCCTGACGCATTGCCTGTAAGTCCTTATTGTTTTGTGGCTTAACCCTCTCCTTAGCCCTTCTTTCCTTATCAATTCCGGTACGTCCATTTGAATCACATTGTTATGATAATCAATTATTAGTTTAAATACTTCACGCGAAGATGTCCAGTGTCCTGTGGTTATTTGCGATATTGAAAAGAATAGTTTTAGCCTTACATACAAAATTTCCATCCGAAATTAATGCCACATTCTGCCATTTCACCTCCAACATCTTATTCTGTGGTCAATGCCCAATTCTTTATCTTCCTCCAATTTCTCAGTTTCATAACCTCAAATGCCTTAGTGACAGTCAGGAGATTAATTGAGCTTTCCATTGCATACAAAACTTCATTGATTTCCTTCCTTTAGGAATATTAAAAACATTTGAGGTGATTAAATGAAACTAGATAAAATATGGTTAGAAAGAAAAGAAATGCTGGACAAGCTCCAGAATGATGTCAGAGACCTTATGAAATGGCGCATTCCATGGTATGAGAAATGCGGCTACTGGGAAGCCATGTATGCCCGTTTTCTAAGAAAACTCATTGAACAGGATAAAGAGCTTCAGGAAAAGCTCAAATCCTGATTTTTTCTTTTTTTCCTTATTTATCAGTCATAACGGATTTTCCGCTTATGGGCATCCAAATTCAGCAGGATTAAGTCTTATAGCCTTAAAATCTAAAGACTTTAGGTTATATACTGTTA
>DATDTY010000032.1 GCA_035290625.1 Candidatus Nanoarchaeia archaeon | reverse complement strand
AGGTAAGACCGCATCGAAGCTTACGCTTCGAGATTCTGGAAACTCCAGAGCAGGCATTTGTCAGGAAGATGAAAAAGGAGGCTTAATAAACATGAAACGAATTAAGCTATCGAAGGGAAATACTTTCAGGATAGCACAGTTGCCGCCCAAACCCAAACCTTTATAAAAATCCAAGTATTGCTGATTTGTAGGGGGAGAATGAAAAAGATCTGTTTGATCATTGAGGATGAAAGGCCTATAGCTGATGCACAGGCTATGCTGCTCAGGAAAGAATTCAATGTCCATCATGCAGCTGATGGGGAAGAAGGCATCCAGAAGGCATTGCTCTTGAAGCCTGCGGTTGTCATTCTTGACCTCATGCTGCCAAAGATGCATGGCTATGAGGTCTGCAGGAAAATAAAAGAGGGGCTCAGGGAAACAAAAGTGGTGATGGTAACAGCAAAAAACCAGGACAGGGATGAGCAGGCAGGAATGGAGCTTGGCGCTGATGACTACATCATGAAGCCCTTTGAGGCAGACGAGCTCCTGCACGTTGTTCATCAAGTACTTAAATGATCATTGAACCTCTCCAGAAATTCTTCCTCTTCCTCAGCCGTGATAATGGGCTGCTCTTCACCCGCTCTGTTGAGTTTCTCATCTTCAGCTTTATTACCTACATTGTTGTCTCAGAATACCTCAAGAGGAGAACCTCTGAGCTGAGGATCTCAAGCCTGGCATTTGGCCTATTCTCGCTTGAAAAATTCATGATGACGCTCTTCCTCTTCTTCAAGATATTTGCAGGCCTGAGCACAGCCTCATACGAGTTCTGGCTCCCCCTGCTCGATACCCTGCTCGAGACCCTTGCCCTGATCGTCCTCGCAAATGCCATAGTCTATCCTGTTCTTGGAAAATGGAAGCAGCGCACCTTTCTCCCGCCTCTTCTCTTCCTTGGCATTGTCTATATCCTGAGCGAGGTGCTGTGGATTTTGGAGCTCGTCTACCAGCCTGGCGGCGAATTTGACGAAAGCCTGCTTTTCTTCACATTCCTCATTATCAAGTCTGCAATCCTGCTTCTCCCCCTCTACCTGACAGCTACAGCCTCAAAGCGGCAGATCAGATACCGATTCCAGATCTTTGCGGCGCTCCTGATTTATTTCATTACCCAATTCCTCCTGATGATGAACTACGTGTTCTATCATTCTGGATCAGGCAGGCTGCTTGTGGCAGCAGTTCCTTTCCCTGTCCTTTCAGCCCTCCTCTTTTTTCGTGTTGTGTATCTCCGGGCTGCTGACACCGAACAGCTCGATCAGCAGCTCAGAAGCTATGAACAGAAGCTGAGGCATGAGCATGAAATCGGAAGGATGAAGGATGAGCTGGTCTCTGTTGTGAGCCATGAGCTCAGGACTCCCCTCACCTCAGTAATGCTGTACACCGATCTCCTCCTCAAGGGAAGGCTTGGCAGGATCTTGCCAAAACAGGCCAAGGCTCTCAATCTCATCAAGTCTGAGCAGAAAAGGCTCTCAAGCCTTATTGAGGACAATCTGACCCTTTCCAGGCTGGAGTCAGGAAAAGCCTTGCTTCGGCTCTCTGAATTCAACCTCTACAATCTTTGCCAGAGCCATGGCTATCAGCCTTTGGCAGCTAGGAAGCATATCAGGATCATCAACAGGGTGCCAAAAGGATTTTCCCTGGTTGTTGACCCGGCCCAATTCACCCAGGTATTCACGAACCTGCTCAGCAATGCTATCAAATATACCGAAGATCGCGGAGAGATTTACCTGGATGCAAAAACTCTCGGCAATGGCTGGGAATTCTCAGTAACAGACACCGGCATCGGCATCCCCCAGGACAAGATACCTCACCTCTTTGACAAGTTTTACCGTGTAGAGTCCTACATGACCAGAACCTACAGCGGCACCGGCCTCGGCCTGGCAATCATCAAGAAGATAGTTGAGATGCATGGCGGGAAGGTGAGGGTAAACTCAACCCCGAAGAAAGGCTCGACGTTTACGGTGTTTATACCGAAGCCCGCAACTGGCCAGAATCCCAAATAAAGAGTAATACTTAAATATCCTCATTGAACCTCGTTGAATCATGCCTCTGTAGCATAGTAGCTATTGCGCCAGATGCGAAGCAAAAACTTCAATCCGCAAAACCTTGGTACTATGCACCTAACAGGTGGAGGTCGCGAGTGCAACTCTCGCCAGAGGCTGTCTTATAAAAAGTAACCATTAAGGAGAGTAGGGCGATCCAATGTCTCGCTCTCTAGAAAATTAATCTGCTCTCCCAAAATACTTCAGAACTCTTGTCTTAACCTTGCCATTTTGCCTATAAGACTCTTGTTCATGGGTGCAGCAATTGTCATTAACCTTCTTATAACAGACGTAGGACATTGTATGGTAATTTTTTAATAACAGAGGAGTTTCATCTCTTCCAGATTATGAAAAGCAGCACCACAACGCTTAGAGCAATGGTGAAGGGGATGAGGAGGTTGTTGCCGCTGGATTCTCCAGAGCTGGAAGGCGATTGAGTTACTGAGCCGCCATACTGCGTTCCTGTCTTGGATTCCACCTCAGCCCTATATTCTTCCTCTCCAACGCACCTGCCGTCAATACATTGTGCTTCACAGTCCTGGATAAGCCTTGATGCTGCGGTGCAGTCTGAAGTCTGATATACTTCTCTCAGATTGTTGTCGGAGTCGCAGCCAGACTCAAAAACAGCGCCAACATTATTGCAGATTGGGTTTTGCTGGGTCACAAAAAAGAGATCCCTGTCCTTCTCAGGATTAACGCATGAGACCCTATAATAATTCGATGGCAATGGAGATTCCCCGAAGCATGCTCCGTTGGTGTATTCCGGATTATTCTGCTTGAACAGCGCCCCATCATAGCAATAGATGTATTCCGTCATGTCATACCGTCCTATCATCTGAGGATTATAGGCAAGCACCTGGCCCTCTTTAAGTTGGTTAGGATTGGGCCAGCCGTCAATCCTGAAGGGGGCTGAGCGAAGCACCTGAGCCTGGCCGTTTGGTTGGTAAATCTCAACGACAAACCGGGCATCATTGCACCGGACATTGTAGGGAACGTCAGAGAATCTTAAATAGACTGGATTTCCCAGGAAGAAGTTTGCGCTGTGCTGGCCCGTTTGCGGATCAAATCCGCCAATGTCCAAGGGAAAAAAATCTCCTGACTGGGTTTTGATCATATCAGAATCAAGAGCCTGGTTCGCAAGATCGCCTCTCGCCGATGCGAAGGCAGCAAGCAAGCAGAGCATAATTGCCGAAATAAGAAGAGTTTTCATACATTCCTGTAGCGATAAGCTCCTTATTAAAATATGTATGACAGAAAACAGCGAAGCATAAAACTTATATAGAACCGGCATTAATATTGTGCGGGCCTGGGCAAAAAAAGGCGATATCGGTGCAAGAAGGAAGTTGGCATTTACCCAGGTCCGCGCACTTTTATCCTGTTGGGCACTAGGTTGGCTGCGCAAACTCCTGCGACGTTTTTTTCTGAAAAGGCTAACCTATTGAAGCCCTTGTTTTTTGATGGTTTTCCCTATTAAGTTTTTGACCTACCCTTTCTTTTTGAGGCATCTTCTACATTGGCAGCTTCCTGGATGCCTGCCAAGATGCACAACTCCGCAGCTCCTACATGCCTTCTCTGTGCTGTTTCTGAGCCTATCCATGCCTGACTTTACCTTCCAGCTCATGCTCCTTGATGCCCACTCAGCCATCATAAAGGCCAAGGCACATCTAAACCAGCCGTCAGGCATCGTAACATCAACCTCTCCCTCTGCCGCAGATGTTACTGTGCAGCCATATTCTGCGGCTTCTTTAATTGTTTTCAGGCCATCCTCTACTCTCCTGCTCCACCTAGTCAGATCTTCCACCAGAACTCGCTG
>DATDTY010000031.1 GCA_035290625.1 Candidatus Nanoarchaeia archaeon | reverse complement strand
TTTAGCGTGAAGGCTCAGGAATTCTTCAACAAGTTTGAGCTAAAGCAGTGGATGGCCAAGATGGACAGGAAAATAGAGAAATCTTATTAAACAGCCTGTTGTTTTTCTCTGAGATGGATTTGGGGAATGAAGAGGGTTCCGGATCTCATTCAGAGAGCAATCTTGTATTGTCATATCTACACGAGGCAAGCCAGTTTCCGCTGCTGACAGCAGAGCAGGAGGCACAGCTGAGCCAGCAGAAGAAGGAGCATACAGGCATCATAAGAGAGAACCTGGTCAGGATAAAGCCAGGAATTGCTGCCGTTCGCGAGTATTATGAACGGCTTGCGGCCAGAATAAATACTTATCTCTCAAAGAGGTATATTACAGAACCTGAATCATATCAGGAGATCGGGCTCCGCCTCAAAAAGATCACTGATCAGACTAGGAAAGAGTTTGAAAAAAAGGTTACAGGGATGTTTCTTGATGCAATAGGGATTGACTGCGATGAAGGAGATATAGCAGAAGATGATCTTGTTGCCAGAATGCAGGACTTTTATCAGGCATTTCAGAGTGCGAGTACCGATTCTGGAAAGATTTCAGAGTATCTCTTAAAGATGCCTGCAAAGGCTGTCTTCGATATTGGATCCCGGGTCACAAAGAATGGAAATGGGGAGGTTGAATATGAAAGAATCAGGATTGGCATGCAAGGATACCTTGATGCGAGGGATGCCCTCATAAACCACAACTTGAGGCTGGTTGTAGATGCGGCAAAAGGCTACCAACGAACAGGAGCCCCTTTGCTGGACTTGGTTCAAGAGGGAAATATAGGCCTCATACGCGCAGCAGAGAGATTTGATCATACCCTTGGAAGATTTTCTACCTATGGCACCTGGTGGATTTGCCAGGCAATCTCCCGGGCAGCTGACGAGAGATACTCAACAATCCATGTTCCACAAAAAAAGAGGGTATTGAATCGGCGCTTGCATCGGGTGACTCAAGAGCTCACCGCCAGAAAGCTTAGACAGCCCACAGAAGAAGAGCTTGCTGCTGCTTTGGGAATCGGCCAGGATCAGGTTCAAAAGCTCCAGATGCTTCCAAAGTGTGTATCTCTCAACGAGATGGTTGAAGAAGGCTCTGAGATTGGGGATCTTTTTGAGGACACTTCACGTGAGCCGATTGGTAAAGGTCTGCTTGATGCAGAAGCCGACGAGTATCTCAACAAAACCCTTTCCACATTGCCCTTCAGGCAGGAAGTGGTGATGAGATTCCGATTGGGGCTGGGGTATCCCGGGAAGCCCCTCAAACAATGTACATTAGAGGAGATAGGCCAGCGATTTGGATTAAAGCGTGAGAGGATCCGGCAGATTGAAAGTGAGGCAATGAATTCTTTACATATGCCCTTCAGACTAAAGATGCTGGAAAACTGCCTGTGATGCTGTTTCAGATTTTGCTTTCTTGAGCGCAAATGGCCAGGAGAAAGATAGATTAATATAATAAATTCTATTACTTTGCTGCATGCTACCATCAGATGTGTACAGCCTTCCTTGGTATTTCGCAGCAAGCAAACAGCTTCTTACCCGGGAACAGGAGGCTGAGCTAGGAGAGAAAAAAGACAGTGCCGGGCTAAGGCTCAAGGAGGCCGTGATTGAGGTTGGATTGGATGAACTCGTCAGGCATTATATGCCCTTGATTTTTTGCGCAGGAGAGTATATTTCTGGAGGGTATCTGCATAATCCTGTGGGGTATCAAAAGGTAGGGATGTCTGTTGCAGAAAGCATATCACCTCCAAAGCAGGCTGGGTTTGTTAAGCAACTCGGGTGGCTGTTTCAGGATGCGACAGAGATAGGTGATCCACAAGAACAGGATTATCGTGAGTTCTACTCAGATATGGAATTTATATTAAACGGGTATTCCAGGCAAAAAGCAAGGGAAGCGTTTCGTGGAAAATGGCTTGCACTCGGCATGGTTGCAGAGATGTCAGACATGCTGCTGGAGAGATTTGCGTCCCAGAAGCAGAGGTATCAAGAGAGATTAGAGCGATGTTCTTCAAAAGAATCGGATTCGCTTGCCAAAAAGCATAGGGGGATCTCAAAGAAGTATGCAACATTGAGGATGAATCTTGACGAGTATCGGGATGCTGTGAATGGGTTTATTCTGCCAAATCTGCGTCTGGTAGTTTCTATTGCCAAAGGATATAGAGGAAAAGGCATGGATATGGATGACCTTATCCAGGAAGGCAACCTCGGCCTGATGCGGGCTGCTGAGAAGTTTCAGCAGGAGAAAGAGTATAAATTTTCCACGTATGCAACCTGGTGGATCAAGGAGTCGATAGGTCGGGCAATTGATACCCACGCGAAAAACGTCAGAGTGCCTGTCGGAAAACAAGTGGAAATCAGAAGGATTAACCGTGCACAGGATGATCTCATGAAACAGTTAGGAAGATCTCCAAGTCCTGAAGAGGTTGCTGAAAGACTGGGCATACAACCCAAAGAGGTTGATGTAGTGAAATACAAAAAGGGAGAGATCTCAATCCACACAAAATGTGGAAGGGACGAAAAGGCAGAGCTGAAGGATTGTATCCCCGATACAACCATACGCTATCCCTCAGATATCGGTTCAGATGAGGAGAGCCTTGCCAGAATAGAAGATGTGCTCTCTTCGCTGACAGAGAGGGAAGAGACCGTGATGCGGCTCAGATACGGAATTCCGCTTCATGGGCTTCCGATGAGAACACATAGTCTTAAGGAAGTCGGCAATCGTTTTGGCGTCACACGGGAAAGAGTGAGGCAAATCGAGGCCAAGGCAATGAGAAAACTGAGAGGAGAAAGTAGAAAAGATATATTGCAGGAGATAATGTAAAGGGAGAATTTATTGGCTCGATCGACTCGCCGGGCAGCGGAACTGCGTTCCTGGTCCGGCTCGTCATGGACTCGCCGGGAATCGCACCCGGGATCTCACCCGTGCGAGGGGTGTGTTCTGCTACTAAACTACGAGCCCTTTAATAGGGGTATTTTGTCAAAGTATATAAATAAATAAGGAATCAATATCTGCATGCTCACCACCATCATCTTCGACTTCGACGGAACGCTTGCAGACACAGGCAGAATCATGATCGAATGCATGAATGAGCTTGCGAAGCAGGAAAACCGGCCGCAGCTGAAAGCAAATGAATCGCTCAGGGAGAAAACAGCATTACAGATCTTTACCAAGGATCTGGGGGTTTCAGTCTATAGGGTTCCTTACTATGTGAGGAAGGCGAGGAAGATCATGGAAGCGAAGGCCAGCAGCATACGCTTCTTTAAAGGAATCCCAAGCACTGTGAAAATGCTTTCAAGACAGTTTCGTCTTGGAATCCTCACGTCCAACAGCGATGAGATTGTAAAGAAGGTTCTTGTCAAAGAGGGCGTTACATCATTCAGTTTCATCTTCTCAAACAGTTCGGTGTTCGGCAAGCACCGCTCCCTGAAAAAACTGCTTAAAACCTATCGCCTTCAGCCAGCAGAGACCATCTACGTCGGAGACGAAGTGAGAGATATAGAGGCATGCAGAAAAGCAAAGGTCCCCATCATTGCAGTAACCTGGGGGTTCAATTCGAGAAAGATTTTAGAGAGAGCAAAACCGGACTTTATAGCTGACAAGCCAGAAGAGATTATAAAAATTGCCAAAGGTCTCCGGGAATAACATGCCAACCCGCTTCCAAGAAAAAGTCTATGCAAAGCTCAGAAAGGTGCCAAAAGGAAATGTCACAACCTACGCTGATCTTGCCAAGGCTGTCGGCAGCAAGGCTTTCCAAGCTGTTGGAACCGCAATGAGGCTCAATCCCTATGCTCCTGAAGTGCCTTGCCACCGTGTAGTGCGGAGCGATGGAAGTGTTGGAAGATTCAGTGGAAGAGGCGGAGTGGAAGGAAAGATTTGGCTCTTAGAGAATGAAGGCATTTCCATAAAGAAAGGGAAGATTGTTGATTTTGAGAGAAAGCTCCGCCGCTTTTAAGGTATCCGGTTCAGGTGCCGCAGCATAACATTCTCTGCTCCGGGCTCTTCCTTCAGAACCTCCTTTTTTGGCTCCAGCCTAACCTCTTTTTTCGTACCATGATCAAAGGTAAGCTGCTTTGCAAGTTCCCGGAAAAGGACCTCTACCGTCGACATTTCCTGATCCGAATACTTTTTCGGCTCCCACTCAAAGCTGAGCCCGTCTCCCTCGAATCTTGGGATAAGATGGACTGCAACATGTGGAATCTCCTGCCCGGCAGTGGATCCATTCTGGATAATAATGTTTGTTCCTTGGATAGGCAGAGCCTCAAAGAGAAGCTTTGAGAGCGCGTTGGTTGTTGTAAAGAGCTGCTCAACCTCAAAATCAGAGAGCTGCTCAAGGATGGTGACGTGCTCTTTGGGCATCACAACGACATGTCCAGGCACTGCCGGATTTGGATGCAGGACCGCAAAGGTGCTCTCGTCCTTATAGACCTTTTTAATTCCGCGCTGGCCATCCCTCAGTTCACAATAGACGCAGCCCATCAGTTTCCTCCCAGGACCCGGGCGATTTCGTCAAGGGAGGATTCTCCCGTAGTTTCTTTCCTGGGCTCGCCCTTTTTGAATTCTTTGGATTCTTTTTTACGAGGCGATTTCAGATGCCCTTTCTTGAGCTCTGTCTTTGGCTGTTCTTTTTGTTGCTTCGGCTCAGCCTTTGGCTCAGTATACTCTGCCTCCAGGATCGGCTGCTCAAAGCGGTTTGATTCAGGTTTTGCCTGTGCACGCTCTTGTACACTCTTTGTATCGAATTCTGTATAGCCCGGTCCGAGCAGCTCTTCAACCTTTTTGGAGAGTTGGATACGGATCTTCTCCAGGCTCTCTTTTTGAACGTTTTTTTGAGGGATGGAAAGCGGCACATGATCATCCTGCGTTCTTGGGATGATATGGACCATAAAATGGGTGGCGCGCTGGCCCGCTGCTGCTCCGTTTGCTATAAAGATGCTTGTGCCCTCTGCCTTCAGGCCCTTAAGGGCAATTGAGGAAAGGCTCTTCGCAACCTTGAATAGATGTTTGAGATCCGCATCAGGGACTTGAGGCATGATCGAGTAATGCTCCTTGGGCATCAGAAGCATATGGCCGAGATTTGCAGGGTTGATATCCAGGACAGAAAAGCTGACTGCATCCTCATACACCTTCTTTGATGGAATCTTTCCTGAGATGATCTGGCAGAATACGCACTGCTTCTTTTGGAACTCCCTAAGCTCCTCCGGAGACATCTTCTTGAGCTTCTCCTGCAGTTCCGCCATCTTGCTGTCAGGAGTGATGTTCGGCTTGAGCATGGAGAAACCGTTATCTAAGGATATTTAATGGTTGCGGCTTTGGCGGGTAATGGCTCTGCTGGAATCATTCTGCTTCGCAGGCAGTGCCGGGCTCGGCTCTTCATGTTTTAGCGTAAAGCGACATATCCTCCGATGGGGCGTCCCCCTCAACTCAGGTCATAGTACTCTTTAAGAGCCTCGCAAAGAGGCGGCAGCATTGATTTTCACCGCAGCCGTATGTAATGAAACGTTTTTATAGTAGAACAAGATACTGCAGTTAACCGAGGCTTGTGCTTATGGAAAGGAAAAGTATCACGAAGCATTGCATTCTGTTCTCTCCTTTTGTGCTCGCCTTCCTCTGGATAGGGTATCTTCTGGCCCAGCCACAGCCTGCTTTTCGGGGAGAGTTTCTTTCGCCAGGAGGAAATGGCCTTATCCAATCGCTTGGTATTTTTTTGCTTGGCTACGCACTGTTTCTTATGGCAGTGTACTCAGATGCGATCAAAAGGCGAAGCCTTGAATGGAGGGATACTCCGAAGAATGTTCAGAAGAGGAGATAACTCACATTTCTTGCGGTGCTGTGATGCCAAGCAGGCGGAGAGATTCCTCAAGGACTGCCTTTGTTGATGTGATGAGGCTTATCCTTGCTGCCTCCAAGGCCTTGTCTTCCTGGATCACCCGATTGCTGGTATAAAATTCGCTGAATGCTTTTGCCACAGTATAGGCATAATTTGCTACAGTGTGGGGAGAGTAGTTCTGGGCAGCATGCTCAACCGCTCCCGGGAATCCAGCCAGTGCAGAGAGCAGGCCCAGCTCCTTCTCAGAGTTCAGCAACCCAAAGTTGGGCTTAGCGCCCCTTTTGCATTTTCTGAGGATTGAGCATATCCGCGCATAGGCATACTGGATGTAAGGCCCAGTCTCGCCTTCAAAAGACAATGCGGTATCCCAGTCAAAGATAATTTCCCGGTTGTTCTCACGTGAGAGCATGCTGTATTTGAGCGCTCCAAATGCTATAGCCTTGGCAGACGCGTCAATCTTTTTCTTTGTCCACGAGTGCCTCTTGGCAACCTCCTGGGAAGCCCTCTTCAGCATGGTTTGAATAAGATCATCATAAAGCACAACCGTTCCTTCGCGGGAAGACATCTTTCCCTCAGGCAGCATGACCAGGCCATAGATCACATGATGCGACTTTCCTTTCATCGGAGAATTGATGAGTTCAAAGGTCTTGAAGAGCTGCCTGAAGTAAAGCTCCTGCTCCTTTCCCACCACATGGATCGAAAGGTCAACGCGAGGGTACTCCTTTGCCTTGAGCTCAGCAAGGGCAAGGTCTTTTGTGTGGTACACGGCATGCTTGTCTTTTGTCAGCAGCACATAGACGGAGAGCCCATAGCTCTTGAGGTCAACAATGACAGCGCCTTCGCTTTCTTTAGCAATCCCTTCCGCCAAAAGATGTTTTGCAAGCTCGATTCCGTGTTTTTCAACCTCGCTTTCAAAATACAGCCGCTTGAATTTGACGTCAAATTCGCGGTAAAGTTCCTCAAAATCGTCAAGGCAATACTTCCTGGTTTTTTTCCAGAGTTTGATGATCTTCGGGTCGCCTGCATACAGATTCTTGTTGATGGTGCGGAGTTCCTCCTGGACTTTTGGGTCTTTTGCCAGCTCATGGGCCCGGCTGTAGACCTTTCCAAGCCAGACACCCCTATGGCGCAAAGGCGGCTTTTCCTTTGAGTGGAGGAGCCCATAAAGGCATTTTGCTACATGGGGGCCGATATCGCCCTGGTAGTTAACTCGAATTACCGTAGAGCCTCTCTGTTCCAGGATCCTCGAAAGAGACTCTCCCAGGCAGATATTCCTGATATGCCCGATATGGACCGCTTTATGGGTATTTGCGTGGAAGAACTCAACCATAACCGTATTGTTTTTACGAGGCACTCTCCTAAACTCATTGGTCTGAATCAATTGGATGATCTTCTCAGCGAACAATGCCTGGCGTATGAAGAAGTTAAGATAAGGCCCCTTGACTTCAGTCCGTTCGATAATTTCGTCGGGGAGTATCTTTTCATGCAGATCCTTTGCTATCGCACTCGGAGCAGACTTGGCAATCTTTGTAAGAGAGAAGCAGGGCAGTGCATAGTTGCCGAATTCTTGTGACGGAGGAATTTCAAGCCTGAAGGCCCCTGGAGCAGCCTTCGTATGCTTTGCAAGGATCTTCCTGATATGCTCTTCAAAGAATTGCATTCAGCCAATAAGAGAAAGTGTGTTTATTAAGCTTTTGTTCAAGCGACGCCATTGAAAAGTCATGCGGCGCCCTCTTGTGAGCCATCATAAAGGCGATGCGGCGCAACGACAAGAGGGTTGGCGCCTTCGGAGAATGTCGCTATTCTGCTTGATTTGCACATGGCGAACTGCTCCGCAGAAGCGACCAAAAATGCGAAGCATTTTTGAGTACTGGCGCTGCCGAGCGAAGCGAGCAACTTTTCAAGGGCGTTGTTCACGCCGGCTTTGGCTGCTGCTCCTTTTTCCTTCCAAAAACAGAGCGGGCAAGGGAAAAGGGCTTCTTGATGCTGTTCTTCAATGCGCTGTCCTTGGGAGCATCCTCCTTCACCAAGTTTTCAGAATTTGCCTGGGCTGCCTCTTGCATTGCAGCATAGTCTGCAATCATCTGGTCTGTGACGAGCACTGCAACAGCAACGACGGATGTCCACAAGCCGTATTTATTTCCTTGCGCAGATTGGGTGATATTGCGCGTCTTGACAATCTTCCCCGACATCATAAATTCCTGCTTCCGCTCATCCCATGCCTTGTCAGGGTCAAACTCGAGGCCAAGCGTGCTTGCAAGCATCGTTGCCGCAAGGTCTTCGGCATAGTCCCCTGCCTTGTCCTCTGTCTCTCCGTTTGGATGGTGCTCGCTGAGATAGCCGTATGTCCCTTTGTCAGCCGGGATCGCTGCTCCGATGGAAGCGGCAATCAGTCGGTTGGGCTCATTTGTGGAATTCCGTGCAATGACGCAGAAGGTTATTGCACCGGGCTTCACGTATTTGACCCCCTGTTCTTTGGAGATAACCTCGGCATTGGGCGGAAAAATGCTCGACACGTTCACAATATTCGCCTTTTCAATGCCTGCATTGCGTAGCGCAAGCTCGAAGCTTTGCAGATAATGCTTATGGACACCAACGCCCTTGGTAAAGAATATTTTTCGTGGAATCATTTCGTATGTCCTGAGGGTAAAGATTTCCTGCTCTTTTTAAGTGTTTCTTTTTTGCTGCCTGAATTCGTTTCATCCGAGCGACCCAGGTTGCTCAGGTCTGGATGCTCGGTCCTATGGAAAATGGAGCCTCGGTTGGCGCCGGACTCAAAAACGCCTCGTTTTAATCAAAAGATTTAAATAGGGGAATTGCCAAGAATAGGAATAATGCTATTTACAAAAAGAGGAGAGGTGATGATATGAAGAAAGGACAGGCTGCCATGGAGTTCCTTATGACGTATGGCTGGGCCATCTTGGTTGTTCTTGTTGCGATTGGGGCACTTGCCTATTTCGGAGTGCTGAGCCCTGATAGATTCCTGCCAGAGAAATGCGTGATTAGCACAGGATCTGGGCTGTTCTGTGATGAGTTCTCCTCAAGCGCATCCGCAGATACTGTAACGCTGAGGATCCATAATATCCTCACTGAGAGTGCCTGGGTTGATTCTATCACGATAAGCGCTCCAAGCTGTAGCTTCGCAACAGCAGACACGCAGATTGCGGCTGATGCAACCGCAGACTTTGTGCTTGCATGCGCAGGAGGCCTTACATCAGGCGACAAGATCAAAGGAGCAATCACCGTTGCTTTTGATGCCGGTTCAGCGGCAGGGTCTGGGCTTCCAAAGAGCGCGACAGGGCAGATTGTGACTACGGTTCCATAAATTTTTTTTCTTTTTATTCTTGTTTTAAGAAGGTTTATTTAGTATGATTGATAATGAGGATATAAAAGTGATTAATAATTGATTAAGTATACAGTACATAATTGAGATATATAATTTGAGACATATAATTGAGGTATATCAATTGATGGATACTATACAGCACGTGGTGTGAGTTGTTATGAGAAAAGGACAGGCTGCCATGGAGTTCTTGATGACCTATGGCTGGGCCATCTTGGTTGTCCTTATTTCTATCGGTGCGCTTGCATATTTCGGAGTGAACAAGGCCGAGCAGTTTTTGCCTGAGAAATGCTTGATTGCGACCAGTTCCGGGATATTTTGCGAGGAGTTTTCTACGAGTTCGAGTGCAGATACAGTTACATTGAGGCTTAGGAATATCCTTCCTGATCCTGTTTCTGTGAGCAGCATAACATTGGATGATCCCTCTTGCGCTGCTGCTGCAGGAGGAGTTGTTGGTTCTGACAGCGAGGCGGATTTTATACTGGAATGCTCCGCAGGCCTTAATCCTAAACAGAAGATAAAAGGGAGTCTGGCAGTGGACTATTCTGTCGGCTCTGCTGGATTAGCAAAATCTACCACAGGCCAGTTGATTACGGTTGTGCCGTGAAGACATCGATAACTATATATAACCCAATTCTTCAAAACACCCTATGCTCAAGAGGTGCTTTTTTCTGGGTTGGATGTTTTTGACATTGGCTCAAACGGCTCTCGGAGCCCAGCTGATTTCCACAGGAACCTATGCATCAGGCAACAACATTACTGTTGATGGCACTGCGTATAGGATTAGGTTCTCAGACCAGGACAGATATGCTGCTCCTGCTGAGGTTCTTCTTGAATCTGCTGGGAAGAGCATGATTGTGGGAAATGCTTCGTGCAAAGAGGAGGGCAATATCCAGTTCTGCCTGAACTCGATCTATTTCACCTATCCGAATGCCACGCACAAAAATGTGTGGGAGGCGTCGCTCAGCATCTATTCAAAAACCGCATCAGTCCAGCTCACCAAGACAATCGATGATGCCGCACTGCTTATTGGCCAGGAGACTGATGTTGCTGTTGCACTAAAGAATACCGGAGACTGGAAAGCAGCAGACGTTGTTTTTGTTGACAGGTATCCTTCGACAATAGGACTTACCATCAATGTAGAAGGCTGTTCGCTTTCAGGCAGCGTATACAAGTGGGAAGGAGCGTTGGAGGCTGGGCAGGAGCATGCCTGCAGATACACTATTGCTGGAAAATCCGGCGGAAAAAATGACAGTGTTGCAGAAGTTGTCTATTTTGATGGCAGCAGCGCAAAAACTGATTCGCTGAAGTCAAAGATCGAGGTATTCAATGCAGCAATACAGGCTGTCCCTAGGCTTGCAGAGAATGCAAGCAGTATCGGAAGGTCAAACAGGCTTGAGATCAACATCACCAATACCAACCCGGAACATGAGTCCAGCGGAGCCATTGAGCTTATGTTTCCGCCAGGGACTGTATTTGGAATGCGAAGCCACGGCTTCGAGAAGGACGGCACAAAACTCACAAAGAGGATATCTCTCGATAGCAAAAAGGGAGAGCTGCTTGTTGTCAATTTCTCAGGAACGCGCTCAGGCAGGACGCCTATAAAAGCAGTTATTGAGAGCCGCATCAATGGATTCGCAGAAGAGCAAAACATTGAGATCCCACTCACCGTACTTGCACCTGAACCAGGCATCAGGTTCCAGGCAAAAGAAAGAGCGCAGCCAGGCGAGAGGGTTGATTTCGCAGCAACAGTATACAATCCATCATCACAAAAGATGAGGGATGTACAGATCACAACCGAGACATCAATCCCTGGAATTCAGCCAGCGCAAATCACATTGGGAGAACTCATTGAGGATAAGGATATCGCAAGCTTCTCCTACACTGCTGAGAGGGGGGTGTACAGCTATCTTGTCCAGATAGCGTATGCCACAGAATTTGGGGAGCGTCTAACACAAAGATTCGAATATGAGACTGTGGTTGAGGAGATGGTTGAAGAGGCAGAGCGAATAGCCCAAGAAGAAAGCCCTTCTCTGGAAGCTGTTCCTCAAGAAGCTGCTGAAGCCCCTCAATTAGGCCAGGAATCCAGGCCTGCTGAACCAGATGAGACAGATAGTATTTCGTCATCGTGGGAAACAAAAGGCTGGCTTTTAGGCTCCACAAGCCGTCTTTTTGCCGCAATAAACATCATCCTGCTGGGAGTTTTAGGTGTAGTTGCGTATCTGGCTGTTCGAAACCCAAAGATTTATAAATAATCATGGATTCCGCAGTAGGTGAATGAGAGAGAAGCAGAACACTGTTTTCTCAGAGAGGACAGATGATTAAGGCCTTGCAGCCAAGTTTGCGGGAAAAGAAGCGATATGTGGCGTTTGAGATTATGTCTGCGAGTCCGGCCCGCTTCGGAGATGCCCAGAGAGCGATTTTGCAGAGCCTTCACAGCCTGTTCGGGGTTGCAGGAGCAAGCAAGTTTGGAGTGCAATTTATAGATGTCTGGAAAAACCAGAGAGGAGTTATCCGCATTGGGCACAGGTTTGTAGACCATCTCAAGGCAGGCTTTTGCTTCGTCAGGATTCAGGGAAAAGAGGTTATTTGCAGGTCACTAGGAGTTAGCGGTATGGTACAAAAAGCAATCCAGAGGACAGAGGGGGTGAGATAATGCAGCCAATGCCACATCAGATTATGGGATATGACAGGGCAATAACTATGTTCAGCCCGGACGGAAGGCTTCTCCAGGTGGAGTACGCCAAAAAAACCGTGAAGCAGGGCTCTACAGCCATCGGCATGGTATGCTCCGACGGCGTATTATTGGTTACAGACAAGAGGATTGTTGACGTTTTGATTGTGCCTGAATCTGTGGACAAGATCTGGCAGATTGATGACCACATTGCCACAAGTGCCTCGGGGATTTTGTCTGATGCCAGGGTCTTGATTGAGCGCGCCCAGTTGAGGGCGCACCAGAACCGGATTACATTCGATTCAGAGATTGACGTCAAGTCAGTCGTCAAGGAGGTTTCTGATTTATGCCAGATTTGCACCCAGTCAGGCGGTTTGAGGCCTTTTGGGGTTGCGTTGCTGATTGCAGGCATAGATCCTGACGGGCCAAAGCTGTTTGAGACTGACCCAACAGGGATCTTCTTCCAATACAAGGCAAGCGTCATTGGTGAAGGCGAAGCTGAGATTGAGCCGATCCTCCATAAAGAGTATTCTGAGAAGATGACAATTGAGGAGGGGTTCATGTTGTGTTTGCAGAGCCTTCGGAAGATATTAGACAAGAATCTGAATGCAGACAGGATAGATGCAGCCTATATCACAACAGCAGAGCGGAAATTCACGAAGATCTCAAGGCAGAAGATCGACAAGGCAATTCGGGAGCTGAAGAAGAAGTAATGGCGCTGCTTGCAAAAGAAAAAGATATCCTGGTTCCAGGAGAGGAGATTGCCAAAGGCATGGACTATATCCCAGGGAGCGGTACATACCGCGACAAGGACTCAGTCGTTTGCCAGCGCTTCGGATTGCTGAGCCTCAGCGGAAGGACAGCCCATATCATCCCCTTGACCGGAAAGTATGCGCCAAAAAAGGACGACACCATTATCGGGATAGTTGCTGATGTCAGTTTTTCCGGATGGAGGATTGATACAAACTCTGCCTACTCTGCCATGCTGAATGTCAAGGATGCAACCTCTGAGTTTGTCAGCAAAGGCGCGGATTTAACCAGGTTCTTTAAGATAGGAGATATTATCTTCACGAAGATTTTTAACGTAACAAGCCAGAAATTGATTGATTTGAGCATGAGGGGGCCTGAGCTGAGGAAACTCGAAGGCGGCACCATCATCTCTGTCGACCCCAATAAAGTCCCCCGCCTTATTGGAAAGAATGCCAGCATGGTTACGCTGATGGAGGGAACAGGCTGCAGGATCTATATAGGCCAAAACGGGCTTGTGTGGATCAAAGGCGAGCCCGATGCTGAGGTGCGCCTTATCAAGATAATAAAGAAAGTGGAAGAGGAGGCCCACACTCCTGGACTCACCAAGAAGATCGAGGATTACGTGAACGAGATCAAGAAGGAGGCAAAGAAGGTATAAATGGCATTTACACGTCCAGACAATAGGAAAGTGAACGATTTTCGGGATATCGAGGCCAAAGCAGGCATCATCAAGCGCGCAGACGGAAGCGGCTACTTCAGGATTGGAAAGACTGTCGCATACGCAGCAGTCTATGGGCCAAGAGACCTGTATCCAAGGTTTCTTCAGAACCCCCAAAAAGGGATCCTGCGGTGCAGCTATAACATGATGCCATTCTCAGGCTCAGGGGAGCGTGTGCGCCCAGGGACAAACAGAAGGTCGCGCGAGATTTCGCATGTAACCGAGAAAGCGCTGCTTCCGGTCCTGGACTTGACTGAATTTCCGAATGCAGTCGTTGATGTTTTTATCGAGCTTCCGCAGACTGATGCAGGAACACGATGCGCAGGGATTTGCGCTGCCTCTATAGCATTGGCAGACGCCGGGATTCCCATGAGGGATATGGTGAGCGCGATTGCAGCAGGATATATAGGCGGAACCGCCCTGATTGATGTCTCAAAGGAGGAAGAGGATTATGCCGGAGGCATGGCAGACATTCCGATTGCGCTCCTGCCACGCACGGGGGAGATTACACTCTTGCAGATGGATGGAATTATGCCGAAGGATCAGCTGAAGAAGGCCATTATGCTGGCAAAAGAGGCATGTAAGAAGATCATCACGGTTCAGCAGAAAGCGCTGAAGGAGAAATACGGAAGATGGTAGTGAAAACCTCAAAGCAACGTATGCTTGAATTTTTTGCAAAAGGCTTCCGGCTGGATGGGAGGAAGCTTAATGAGTTCCGGAACGTCCAGGTCGAGACAGGGATATCGCCGAATGCCGAGGGCTCTAGCCGCGTGAAAATTGGGGACACAGAAGTGCTGGCAGGCGTGAAGCTGGAGCTTGGCACACCCTATCCTGACAAGCCGGATGAAGGAACGATCATGGTGGGAGCTGAATTGCTGCCCTTGTCAAGCCCGGATTTCGAGGCAGGGCCTCCAGGGATTGGAGCCATTGAGCTCGCCCGCGTCGTTGATCGGGGGATTAGGGAGGCTGCAGTTATTGATTTTAAGAGATTGTGCATCACGCCTGGAGAAAAGGCATGGATTGTCGTGATTGATATCATCTCAGTTAATGATGATGGTAACCTTTTTGACGCTGCTGCCCTGGCAGCCATAGCTGCGGTAAAGAACTGCAGATTTCCTGAAATTTCTGACGGAGTGATTGATTACAAGAGCACCACAGAGGAAAAGCTTCCATTAAACGAAGAGTCTGTGGAGGTTACAGTCCATAAGATAGGAGGCACTATTTTTATAGACCCGTCACTGGCAGAGGAACAGCTGTCTGAAGCCAGGCTTACGGTTGCGGTCACAAAAGAAGGGGATCTTTGCGCGCTCCAGAAAGGCGGAGATTTTCCCCTCGTAGAGGAAGATATTTATGCGATGATTGACCTTGCAGTGGAGAAAAGCAAGGAACTCAGAAAACTCATCTAACCATGGCAAAGAAAAGCTTTAAGAGGATTCGGCTGGTAAAGAAGTATACGAGATACGAAAAGGCCAGGATGATAGGGAGCCGAGCACTGATGATTTCTATGGGAGCTCCGTTCTGCATCCCATTGGGCGAGAAGGATCTTGAAGAGCTCAGCTACGACCCCGTGAAGATAGCCAAGAAGGAATTTGAGGCAGGAGTCATTCCTCTCACAGTCAAGCGGCCTTTGCCCTAGACTTCTTAGCGTTTACATTATTTTTTTCTGTCTTATCCCGAAACTATTTCCCTACGGTGAGTTACATTGGAGCATGAAACTCACCAGAGGGAAGCTTATGGAGACCATAAGGCGCAAGAATGATGGCTGGACAACCTATCAAGCGAGGAAAATAGCCCGTGTTAGTAT
>DATDTY010000030.1 GCA_035290625.1 Candidatus Nanoarchaeia archaeon | reverse complement strand
AACCCCCCTCAACCGCTGCTTAACAATCCAAACTCTTTTCTCATAAGTCAACTTGTACATGTAGCCTCACCACAGGTGAGGCTATCAGCCGGAAGTAAAAACGTGACTACCGGAAGTAAAAACGTGATAGCACAATGGCGCGGCTCGATTGCAAGTTCCTATATAAAAATCGTCAAGACATATCTAAGATTGGTCGCGACGCTCATAGGCATCTTCATCAAGTTCCATAATCCGGGGGTTCTTGGGTTGGATCTTCCCGTCTGATACTGCAATCCAAAAGAGCGAAATTTAGAGCTTTTAGCTTTATGGACCCTGTTTAGCATTTATTCAATTCCTCTCGAGTTAACTTGCAATCGAGCCGATGGCGCTGTTCTGTGTTTTGGATGCACGCGCCGTTGCTGAAGAGGCGCAGGCGTTCCCGAAACTGCTCCGCAGAATCAAAACATTTATATATGTCACTAATAACATATGTTATTGATGAGAGATGAAGACCGAACTACGGCAGCCCTATAAGACCTTTTTTGGAACACTGGCAAACCAGTACAGGTTGGATATCATTGAAGCCCTGATGGAAAAGCCGATGAATGTGACCCAGATAAGCAGGAAAACAAATTTTGGCCAGCCGACAGTCTCGCATAACCTCCAGAGGCTTCAGAGGTGCGGCTATGTGTTTGTCAAGGCGAGAGGAAAGGAAAGGATATACGAGCTCAACAAAGGCACAATAAAGCCTTTGCTCATATTAATGAGCAAGCATATGAAGAACTATTGCGAGCATAACCTGATAGATTAATAAAGAGGAAAAGCTGAAAGGGGGGAAAAATGAAGACAAACCTGGGAAAAATGGACAGGGGATTACGGTTTGCTCTTGCCTTTTGGTGGCTTGGGCCATGGGCTCCGCAATACAGCATTGAATGGATAAATTGGGCAATATTTGTCATAGGATGGATTGCCTTGGCTGAGAGCTTTTTGGGCTGGTGCTGGCTGCACGATGCTTTTGGCATCCGCAATGAGGACCAGTAAACCCAGAAATGATGATAGGAAGTATCAACTGCAGTTCAGATGACGGCGACCAAGAAAATGCCGGCTAAGATAATGAAATCCAGAAAACTGTATTTCAGATGCAATGAGTGTGGTTTTTTGTACAAAGTAAAAAGTTTTGCTGAGAGATGTGAAGAGTATTGCAGGAAATACCAGAGCTGCAGTCTTGAAATAACGAAACATGCAATAAAAAACTGAAATGCCAAAAGACCCGATCTGTGGAATGAAGATTGATCCGAAGAAAGCTGAAGCAAAAAGATTGACTGCTCGGCGGCAAGGAAAAAAATATTATTTCTGCAGCAAGCAATGCCATAATGAGTTTGCAGGGAAAAACAAGCCAGCCAGCCGCCTGATGCAAAAAGAGGGTTCTCAAACATGCACAATCAAGATTACAGGCATGACCTGCGCCAGTTGCGTCAGCGCCATAGAAAAATCCCTAAAGGAAACCCAGGGAGTAAAGGCTGCTGCAGTGAACTTTGCTGCAGACACAGCCAGGGTTGAGTTTGACCCGAAGAAGGTTTCACGAGAGCGGCTTGAGAAGGCTGTCCAGGATGCAGGGTATGGGGTAGTGCCTGAATCAAAAGGAGGAGGCAGAACGATACAGCTCAAGGTTATCGGAATGGACAATCCTCATTGCGTAAGCACAGTCTCCGGAGCTTTGGCAAATCTGAAAGGGATTGTCTCAAAGGAATTGCTTGTGAGTGAGAAAGCAACAATTGTGTACAATCCTGCATTAGTATCTGTCCAGAAGATAAAGAAAACAATCCAGGGTATCGGTTATGAGCCTATTGATGAGGCTGCTCCGGTTGATGCCGAGAAGATAGCCAGGGAGAGAGAGATTCGCAATCTCAGGCTTCGCACAACAGTATCCATAATCTTGTCAATTCCTCTATTGTACCTTGCAATGCTTTCCCCCTCCTTTGGTCTGCCTGTTCCTGAACCAATACTAAAAAACATGGTTGTGATCCAGTTGCTTTTAGCAACACCTGTGGTAATGGCAGGATCCCTGTTTTATTCCCGGGGCATCATTGCTGCAGCAAAAACAAAGACTGCAACAATGGATACATTAGTGGCTATTGGCACAGGAACGGCATATATATATTCGCTTATCATCTCAATCCTTGTCTGGATCGGAAAGCCCGGATATTCCGCCGATGATCTCTACTTTGAGGTTGCGGGTCTGCTGATTGCATTTATCCTCCTCGGAAAGTACCTTGAGGCTGTTGCAAAAGGGAAAACCTCAGAAGCCATCAAAAAGCTCATGGGCCTCCAGGCAAAGACTGCGCTCGTGAGAAAAGGAAATAAGGAAATCGAGGTTCCCATCGAAGAGGTCCAGGCAGGAGACCTTGTGATTGTCAAGCCTGGGCAGAAAATCCCTGTTGATGGAATCGTGACTGGGGGTGATTCTTCTGTGGATGAGAGCATGATTACGGGAGAAAGCATTCCTGTAGAGAAGAAAAAAGGAGAAAAGGTTATCGGCGCAACACTGAACAAGACGGGATCATTTATATTTCGGGCAACCAAGGTTGGTGCAGAGACTGCACTTGCCCAGATTATAAAGCTTGTTGAAGATGCACAGGGAAGCAAAGCGCCTATCCAAAAACTGGCAGACAAGGTATCCTCATATTTTGTCCCGGCAGTTCTGGTCATAGCAGTCTCCTCATTTGCAGTATGGTACAGCCTCGGAATGGGATTTCCCTTTGCCCTGACAACCTTTGTTGCAGTGCTGATCATCGCATGCCCCTGTGCGTTAGGCCTTGCAACGCCAACCGCAATTATGGTGGGCACAGGAAAAGGTGCGGAGAATGGAATCCTGATTAAGAGCGCGGAGGCATTGCAGAGGGCGCAAAAGACCCACATCGTTGTTTTTGACAAGACAGGAACCTTGACAAAAGGGAAGCCAGAAGTGACTGACATCCTTCCAGGCAAAGGGTTTAGCGAGAAAGACCTGTTGATGTACGCAGGAGTTGCAGAGAAGAGAAGCGAGCATCCCTTGGGGGAAGCGATTTTGCAAAAAGCAACAGAGATGAAGATTCCGCTCAGTGATCCGCAGAGATTCAGCGCAATTGCCGGGCACGGCTTGGAAGCAAGGCATAAAGGGAAGACGATTCTGCTTGGAAACCGGGCTTTGATGGCAGGAAGAAATGTATCTATCGAGGGGGTCGAGGCATCCTTGCAGAGATTAGAAGAGGAGGGGAAAACTGCCATGATCCTTGCAGTAAATAAAAAAGTAGCAGGGGTTATTGCGGTTGCAGACACACTCAAAGAACATTCGCAGGAGGCTGTCAAGATGCTCCATAGTCAGGGGATCGAGGTGTACATGATTACAGGGGACAACAAGCGGACTGCAAAGGCAATTACAGCCAAGGTAGGGATTGAGCATGTGCTCGCAGAGGTGTTGCCTCAGGATAAGGCAAGAGAGATTAGAAAACTGCAGCAGCAGGGGAAGAAAGTGGCGATGGTCGGAGATGGCATCAATGATGCTCCTGCATTGGCACAGGCAGATATCGGGATTGCTGTCGGCTCTGGAACAGATGTCGCAATCGAATCAGCGGACGTTGTCCTCATCAGGGGGGATTTGAGGGATGTTGTAAGAGCCATGGATCTTAGCAGGTATACAATGAGGAAGATTAAGGAGAATCTGTTCTGGGCATTTTTCTATAACAGTCTCGGGATCCCGCTTGCTGCAGGAGTTCTCTATCCATTTACAGGCTGGCTGCTCAGCCCGATTATTGCCGGAGCTGCGATGGCATTAAGCTCTGTAAGCGTTGTGTCAAATTCCTTGCTGATGAAAAGGCATAGGATGTGAACACTGCCAGAACACAACCTATTTAAATTCAGCGCCATGAAAGCTGCAAGGAGGTGGATTCAGTGAAGATATTTATTGACAGCGCAGAAATTGAGGAGATAAAACAGGGTTATGCAGCCGGAATTCTCGACGGCGTTACCACAAATCCTTCCCTTATACGAAAAGCAGCAAGCTCGTTCAAGTCGATGAGCATGGCAGATTATATCAGGGAGATTCTCAAGACAGCAAAAGGCACGCCCGTCAGCCTTGAAGTGATTGGCCGAAGCTATGAAGAAATGGTTTCTGAAGGAAAAAGCCTGTACAAAAAATTCAATGCAATTGCCAGGAATGTGATGATCAAGATTCCAATCAATCCATCAGTAAGCAGAGATGTGAGGTTTGACGGTGTGAGGGCAATTCGTGAGCTTTCCCAGCTTGGCATTCCTGTGAATTGCACGCTCATTTTTACGCCTGAGCAGGCATTGCTGGCTACAAAGGCAGGAGCAAAAGTAGTGAGCCCGTTTGCAGGGAGAATTGATGATTATCTGAGGAAAAAAGCGAAGGCCCGATTTGATAAGGCTGATTATTATCCTATGGGAGGGTGGGAAAAGAAGAAAGTGGAGGATAATGGCATTGTATCAGGTATTGATCTCGTAAGAAAGATCGTTGGAATCTTCAGGATGCACAACATCAAGAGCCAGGTCCTAGCAGCCTCATTGAGAAACACACGGCAAGTGAGGGAAGCTGCCATGGTCGGAGCTGACATCGCAACAGTGCCTTGGTCAGTCATTGCCCAGCTCCTGCATCATGAGAAGACAGTTGAAGGCATCCTCGGATTCACTGCAGATATTGTGCCGGAATATAAGGAGGTCATTTACAGATAATCGTAATCCGGAGATCCGTTACACTGCATCCGGCAGAGCTTCATGAGTGATTCAATGGCAATGGTACCACAAAAAGAGACAGCAAAACTCCTCAAGTTGATGCAATCGGAGAAACCCGTATCATGCTTGTTTGTGATCTTTGGGGCTACAGGAGATTTGATGCTGAAGAAGCTGATTCCGGCCCTGAAGAGGCTCAAAAGAGATGGCCATCTGAGAGCTGATGCTCCAATTCTCTGCGCAGGAAGGCGGCCTTTTGATGATCAGAGTTATCGCTCTTTTGTCAGCAAGCAGGGGGATCATGATGGGTCTTTCCTTGCAACGCTGAAGTATGTCGTTGTTGACCCAAACGATAAGGACAGCTATACGAGGCTGCATAAAGCAGCATCAGAGCTTGACATTCATTTTAAATTGGCTGGCAATAGGATATTTTATTTTGCAACTCCTGCTGACGTGTTTGGTCCATTATCTCTGGGATTGAAGAACGGAAGCCTGCTTTCAGGAAGAGGCTGGAAGAGAATCATTGTTGAGAAGCCGTTTGGCTTTGACCTCAGGGGAGCCAAGGCACTGAATAAGACGTTGAACAGTGTTTTCACAGAAGATCAGGTATACCGCATTGACCACTATCTTGCAAAGGAGCTGGTTCAGAACATTCTGGTATTCAGGTTTGCCAACTCAATTTTTGAGCAGATATGGAGTTCTAAATTCGTGGAAAGCGTCCAGATTACGCTGGCTGAGAAAACGGGAATAGGAAGCAGGGCAGGATATTACGAAAAGGCAGGGGCAATTCGCGATGTGATCCAGAATCATGCACTGCAAATGCTGACCTATGCTGCTATGGAGCCCCCAACCTCCCTGAGCTCAGACAACGTTCATGCAGAGCAGTTGAAGGTGCTGAAAGCAGTATCATTTGAAGGTGATGTAGTGATAGGGCAGTATAAGGCAGGCGTGATTGATGGAAAGGAAGTGCCGGGTTACAGGAGAGAGCACGGCGTTGCCCCTGATTCAAAAGTTGAAACCTATGCTGCTGTTCGCCTCACGGTGAATACCCCCCGTTGGAAAAGAGTTCCATTCTATATCAGGGCAGGCAAGCGGCTTAAAACCTCTGTGTCAGAGATTAATCTTGTGATGAAAGATGTGGCCGGCCCTTTATTCAGAAAGGAAGGTAAGGGAAGGCCACCAAATATCATCAGCATCAGGATTCAGCCTGAGGAGGGAATTGTTATTAATTTCAGCGCGAAGGTTCCTGGGCATCGGATCTTTTTACATCCAGTATCGATGGATTTCTGCCACAGCTGCGAGTTTGGCGTGAATACCCCTGAAGCATACGAAGCCTTGCTCTACAGCTGCATGCATGGGGATCATACACTGTTCACAAGAGGGGAAGAAATTGAAGCTGCTTGGAGGATTACAGACAATATCCTGAAGACAGCTGGCAGGAAGCGGAAAAGAATGCAAATCTATGAAGCTGGAACCTTCGGACCAGAGGAAGCTGAAAGGATGATACCCGGAGGATGGATCATGCCTAAGCGCGCAAATATCTACAATAACCTGCAGTAAGCAGTATCCGCAATGATTAAGTGTGATAAAAGGGTTTGACGATGAAAATTGGGCTGATTGGATTAGGGAAGATGGGCTTCCCTATGGCAGACCGGCTTCTGCGCTCTGGCATCAAGGTTGTTGCCTACAACAGAAGCTCTGAGAAAGTTAAGAGGATTGCTAAGAAGGGCGCAATCCCTGCGTATTCTATCGAAGAGTTGGTTAAGAAGTTGCCCAGACCGAGAATTGTGTGGCTCATGCTTCCAGGCGGGCAGCCTACAGATGAGATGGTATCTAAACTGGGAAAACGCCTGAGCGAAGGAGATGTCATCATCAACGGAGCAAATGATTTCTACAAATATGCACAGAGGCATGCAAAGCAGTTAGCCAGGAGAAGTATTCATTACTTCGACTGTGGAGTTTCAGGTGGGATATGGGGGAACAAAAACGGGTTTACGCTGATGGTGGGGGGCCCAAAACAGGTGTTCAGGAAGATCGAGCCTGCTCTGAAAGCGCTTGCTCCGAAGAAGGGGTACGGATATTTTGGAGAGGTTGGCGCAGGCCATTTTGTGAAAAGTGTCCATAATTGTATCGAATATGTGTATTTGCAGGGCTTGGCAGAAGGTGTTGAGCTGTTGGATACGTGGGGAAAGGAGAACCGCGCCATTGACATTAAAAAGGCTGTCCAGGTATGGCAGCCTGCCAGCGTCATCAGGAGCTGGCTCCTCGACCTTGCATACAATGCGCTCAGCAGGAAAGATTTCAACGAAATTGGAACAATGATAAAGAGCGTTACAATTAAAGAGCTTGAGCAGACGATAAAGTCTGTAAAGGGATATGCGCCTGCATTTGAGGTTGCAGCGCAGATCAGGAAGGATAGGAGCAATCGCTTTCCGTTGGGCAAGCGAACGATCGCAGCTCTGCGGAGGGAGTTCGGAGGCCATTCTGTTGAAAAATGAAAAGAGATTGATTGACATTACCAGGGCAATAGCTGCAGGGATGGCAGTATACCCTGGAAATCCCGAGGTTTCTATGGCTGCTGTAGCCACGATCCCAAGAAACTCTTCAAACACCTCTCTTATCAGTATGGGAACGCATACCGGAACCCATGTTGACAGCCCTCTTCATATCAACAACAACAAGCCGGGCGTTGACAGGATTCCGCTCTCCAGATGTTATGGAAGATGCACGGTTATTGACACCACGTCAGTTCCATTTGGCAAAGGAATTGAGGAGAAGCACATTAAAGATCATGGAATAAAGAAAGGGGAGATTATCCTGCTAAAAACCAGAAATTCTAGCCTGGAGCTGGATAGATTCAGGAAGGATTTTATTTTTCTTGCAAATTCCGGAGCAGAATTTCTGGCAAGGAAGAAGGTCAAGGCTGTTGGCATCGATTACCTTTCAGTGCAGCAGTTTCATTCTCCAAAGCCTGCTGCCCACGACATCCTGATCCCTAAAGGAATCGTTGTATTTGAAGGGCTGGACCTCTCAAAAGCCAGGCCAGGAGTCTATACGTTTATTGGCTTCCCGATGAAGATTAAGGATGGAAACGGAGCTCCTGTAAGGGCTGTGTTACTGAAGCGGTAAGGCGCATGAAAGAATCGGGTTGCTCTTCTTGATCATCACAGCATTGTTTACAGAAAAGAGTTACTCCACTGCAACCAATGAAAGCCGTCTGTGCTTAGAATGACATACTGCACATGTTGTGTTTCAATCGGTTATTAAAAGAGATTTTGCTTCGTTGAATGGGAGTTAAATACAATAAAATTTCCATTTCTTAGACGAAAAAAACGGGGGAGTTCCGTGCTTCGCACATATAGTCTGCTACGCAGAAATATATAATTTGGAAGGGGGACAATTTTAAACTGATGGGGGAGTTCGGCATTGATACTACTTATTAGTAATAAAAAAAGAAACATTTATATACTCAAACTGCATAAGTGCTCTTATGAACCCACAAATTGCATTAGGAGTATGTTCTGCAAACGTTCAGCGTAGTCCTACTTATGAAGCTGTTATGAAATATGCCTTACATGAGCAAGATTCAGACAAAATTGCAATAGAAAGTGCTGGTATAAATGTTAGGAACATTCTTGATAACAACGTAGCATTGGATACAATGGTTAACGTATTAGAGGCAGGATTACATTATGGATTAGTAAGAGTAGATAAAAAGAAAGAAATTGAAGCATTATTGGGAGCATATCATACTTCCTCAGAGTTAAGCGACCAAGATTCAGCTAAGATGGGATTGTTCTATTCTGAAGTTAGACCTATTGTTCATGGAATGATAGCAGCATATCGTAATATTGCTCTTGAACAAGCTGGAATACCTAAAGAGTATCATCCTGGCATTTATACCCCATTCGAAGAAAAACCTAATTTGGGAATGGTATTAGGAATGGATGAAAAAACATTAGGAAAATTAAAAAAAGTATTGAATTCAACTAGTATTCCTCTAATGACTTATGGACAACTCGTTGGCGAGACTGATCTGGAAGATAATCTAAAAAGCGGACTTCCAGGTGCAGTTAAACAAGTACAATATTTTATGGATACTAGAAAAAAAGCTATTGCCGAAATGTTTAAAAAGATGTAGCTTTTTGTTTATTCTGATGATATACATTCTTTATGCAACTGGAGAACAGCCAATTAATAAGCATATTTTGCAGATGGAAAGGCACATCTTTGATAAAGATATTATCGGTTGTGTTCAAAAAAATATAATTTTCTGGAACAAAGATGGATATGGTCAATGGTTTTGGACTGATGAAGATATAAAACAAATGAATACAGCTGGGGAAAAACTTCTCAATCACGAAACTGCGAAATTAACATTGGAAAGGCAAAAGAAAGAGGTAACAGACTACTGGAAAGCTGCTAATTCCCTCTTACTAAATCTGGATAAAGAAGGAGAACAATTAGTAACCTTGTACCAAACATACATCTTCAATCTAAGGAGAATTTATGCACATTTTGTAACCACCACCGCTCATGTAACCCTTGCTGTAGAAACTAAACTTAAACAAATACTAGATAGTTCTGCTCCTACTAAAAGCGAAGAATATTATCAAATATTAACTACACCTCATGAAAATGATATATTGCTGAAAGAATTAATCGAATGGAGAAAATTATTAGATAATCCTGATGAAAAATCTATTCTTGAGCACGCAAAAAAATATTCAATATTATTAGCAAATATCACTTCTGAGGATGATGCTCTTAAATGGGCAAAAAATAGAGTTGAGCATACTACAAAGCAAAAAATAGATAAAGAAATTGAAGAAGCGAATAAAAGAAGGAGCAATATTAAAAAACAACAAACCGAGATTTTTGCTAATTTAAATAATCAAGAAATTAAGGAGTTGGCATGGTTTATACAAAACGCCGCTTTGACCAGGCTCCTCATAAAATCTTGTTGGAATGGAGAAGTTTTTCATATGCTTCCATTTTACAAGAAGATGGCACAAAAAGCAAACTGTTCTGTTAGGGATGTCTACATGTTTTATACATATAAAGAAATTATTGAGCTGATTAATAATAAAATAATATCATCAGATGAACTACAAAACAGAAAAGCCTATTTTTTACTGTATTTTTCAGATAGCAAAATTAAGTCTTATAGCGGAGAAAGTGCATTATTGATGAAAAAAGAGATACTTGATCCGCATCTTCCTGATAAGAATACTAAATCCTTTACTGGAACCATTGCCAATAAAGGCATGGTTGTAGGAAAGGCAAGAATTGTCAAAGCAGATGACCCAAACAAGTTATTTGCAATAGCAGAAACATTAGGTAAGGATGATATTCTTGTTACTGGAATGACTAACCCTACAATGATGATATTAGTTAAAAAAGTTAAAGGAATAATTACAGATGAGGGCGGGGCAGCCTGTCATGCTGCTATAATTTCCAGAGAAGTTGGTTTGCCTTGTATTGTAGGCTGTAGCATCGCAACATTGATTCTTGATGACGGCGACTTAATAAAATTAGATGCAAATAAAGGAATAGTTACTAGAATTAGTGAGGAAGAGTTTAACGAGTTAATAAAGCTAGAAAAACGCATAGTCAAAGTCAGAAAAAAAGTTACAGCGGAAGCCATTTCAACAATTAGGGAAGGAAATATTTTCTGGTTTAAGGACATTTCAAAAAATGATATTGCTACAGTAGGAGGAAAAGGCGCAAATTTGGGAGAAATGTTCAATTTGTTTCCTGTGCCTAATGGATTTTGTATTTCAGTTAATGCTTATGATTCCTTCCTAAAGACTGCCAATATTAAACTACAGATTATTGCGTTATTGAAAAATCTAGATGTTGAGGATTCCAATCATCTAAACAATACTTCTATGAAGATTAGAGAATTGATAATCAAACAAAATTTCCCAGAACAATTAAAAAAAGATATAATCACTAACTATCTACAATTAAATTCAAAAAATGTTGCTGTAAGGAGCAGCGCTACAGCAGAAGACTTGCCATCAGCTTCCTTTGCTGGGCAACAAGATACTTATTTGAATGTCAAAGATGAAAAAAGCCTTATCAATTCTGTTCAAAAATGTTGGGCTTCTTTATTTACATCACGAGCAATATACTATAGAGTAAAAAACAATTTTGAACATGAACACGTTTCAATATCAGTAGTTGTCCAAGAGATGATAGAAGCAGATTTTGCAGGAGTTATGTTCACCATTGATCCTGTTAATAAGAAACATATGCTTATTGAGGCTGTTCAAGGATTGGGCGAATCATTAGTTTCTGGTAAAACTACACCTAATAGCTATCTGATAGATAAAAAAAATATGAAGATTCATACAAATAAAGAGTTATTTAATCTAGATACAGAACTTATTTTGAAAATGGCAAAAATAGGCAAACAAATTGAGGAACATTACAATATGCCTATGGATATTGAATATGCCATAAAAGATAATAATCCGTTTATTTTACAAGCTAGAATGATAACAACTCTATAATACGGAACTCCCCTTAATTCTTTTACTGAAAGAGGCTTCGCCTTTGATGTGTTAAAATTGTCCCCCAGATTTATGTTCTCTAAGGCTCTTCGAGCTAGATAGAACGGAACTCCCCCTAAACTTTAGTCTGCCTTCGGCAGAATCTATTAGAAATGGAAATTTTACTTTTCGGTCGAAATTTTCCCACACTGCGTATGGGAAAAGTATTTAACAGGAATTTAACGAGAAATTCGGTCGCTGACGCTAAAACGCCAAGCGTTTTCCCCTGCTCTCCCAAATTTTTTCTCATCTCTCAAAATCCTCGCAACTCTGAAATTCTCAGGGATGCCGAGAATTTCGAGGCTCGGATTTTGGAGGAGAAAAAACTTCGTTAAATTCCGATGTTAGTTTCAATAAATCTGGAGTCCTAAAGAATAGAATAGGGGCAATTTCTTATTATTCCTTCTTCTCTCTAAACAATATCCAGAAGATCAATATTACAACTAATAAGGGGATTGCATCAGGTAATGCATCTAAAGAGTCTGTAATTAGATTTTGGACTATTGTAAAAACATAGTAAAAATTGCCCCCTGATACTTTGTCTTGTTGTATCGCTATCACTCATTGGATAGACGGACTCCAGATTTACTCTGCGGACGCAGGTTTCCCACACTGCGTATGGGAAAAGTATTTAACAGGAATTCCAATGTTATCTGTAATTGGGCTACGAAGCGTTTGAGAAATTCTAGTTGTTCTGGCGCCTTATGCGCGATAGGTCTCTTTGAATCCTTTCAAGAATGGTTCCACAACATGATTCCCTAGCCTATATGCCGCAAATGTTAAACCCTCATTTATAAAATTGATGTCTCTAGCCGTAATTTGGTCTTTTGTAGCTGTCTGTAATTGCGGACGATATTGCTTCACAAGTTTCTGTATTTGCTCTTGTGATGGTTGCAGTCCTAAGAACATACTAACCATTGGAAATGTTCTAGCGAAGTTATACACTTCTTCATCAGTGAAGTTTGGATGTTGATCAAGCCTTAATGCAACACCGTAATCAAATAAAACTGCAACTGAGGCTTCTGGGAATATAACATGAGACTTTCCTAAATCATCAGTAATGATGGTATCATTGTAATAAATTTCTCTAGAATGCAGCTTTGTCAGAATCTCCCCCATTCTCGTTCCCGCAGTATACATAGTATCAGCAGAGGTTCTATCCCCTCTTAATTTTGAAAATAAATCACCTTCAATAAATTCTTCAGACAAAAATCCGTCTAAACTTGCATATTGTTTTGGACCAACTCCCAATTCATCAGCTATCTGTGCAACTTCATGTTCTCTGCTGTTCTGTGTAGGTTTAATAACAACTTTCTTTGTAGGGTGTTTAATAATTCCGACGATACCCCTATTTCCACCATCAAAAGATAGTGCTGGTGAAACTTCACTGCCGTAAACCAGTTCAAAAGTTTCAGGGAAGAATCCAAATAAAGAATAGTTCTGTGCTCTCTCATCCACGAATATTTTTTTATATAAATCAGGATTAGTGGCAAATAGTCCAACGAATGGGTAGATGTAATTTGGTATTTGTTTATCTCCAAATTCGTGTCTTACAATTTCAACTTCATGGGTAGATAACCTTCTTTTTCCAGTAAAGGTATCCTGTGCCTCTCCAAGTTCTTCCGTAGTATACATTTTGCCACCGATACATTACTACTATAGAGTAACTATTTATAAAACTTTCTATCAATCACAAAGTTATTAAGGACCATGGAACTTTTTGGCCAGGTGGCGCAGGAAAAGCTTCTTCTGGGCGGTCAGGCAGTGATTGAAGGCGTGATGATCAAAGGCCCTGCCCATTATGCGGTCTCTGTGCGGAAGAAGGGGAAAATCCTGACAATGGTAAAAAAGCTGCGGCCCCGGCCTTCAGCAAAAGTCCCATTCATCCGGGGAATCATCAACCTCTATGATATGATGGTTATTGGGATGGAGTCTATGATTTGGAGTTCCAACCAGGCAGAAGAGGAAGAAGGGAAGGCATCAAAAAAAGAGATTTTCTTTACCGTCGCCTTCGCAGTCGTTGCAGCAATCACAATGTTCATTTTCCTTCCCCTTGTCCTCACTAAGATCATCACTTCAAAGCCAGGGATAGCATTTAACGTCATAGATGGGATATTCAGGATTATAGTGTTCCTTCTCTATCTCCTCATCATCTCGGTATTCAAAGATGTGAAGAGGGTCTTCCAATACCACGGTGCAGAGCACATGGCAGTTCACTGCCATGAGGCTAATATGAAGCTTACGGGCGCTAACGTCAGAAGGTTTTCGCCCATCCATCCAAGATGCGGGACAAGTTTTCTTTTTATAGTTCTCCTGCTGTCTATACTGGTCTTCTCTGTGGTGACCCGCTCATCAATCCTCGCTCAATTTGTTGGGAGGATAATCCTTATTCCGGTAATCGCAGGCATCTCCTACGAGATTCTGCGCTTTGCGGCAAAACATGAAAAAAACCCGCTGATGAGGCCTTTCATTCTACCGGGGCTCTGGCTGCAGAAGATTACAACAAGAAATCCCAGGGATGACCAGATTGAAGTTGCCCTGGCATCCGTTGCTGCAGTCAATAAAGCTGAGAAGGCAAGCTGAGATCAGGCATTTAATTTCACAACATTGCTTCTGCTGATGATATGTCTCCCTTTCTTTGTGACAAACCTTGCCTTGGCAAGGGGGATCTCCAGTGTGCCAAGAATAGAAAGTTTTGACTTGACAAGATAGGATAATACCCGCTCCTCATGGCCTTCCAGTGCATGGAGTTCCCATTTGGCAATAGAGCCTTTCCTTGTATTGGTCAGGATCTTTGTGGGAGGCAATGTGCCTGACATCTCGCCAGGCCTGATATCAGCAATGCTCGGGACAGAGTCAGTAACCTCAATGCCATGGAGGCTGTGTTTGCTCCGATTCTTAATATGCAGGATTACTTTGAACATCGAAATACCGCCTTCGTGCTTCGCCACCTCCCTCACAGACTTGAATATTACAAGCGGACTTCGCAGGCGTAGGTAAATTCCTAACGCCGCCAGGGCGATGATGAGGATATAAAAGAATGGCCGGTAATTTGTAGTGGCACGAAGGATAATCGATCCGCTTGCAGGAAGAGTGACATGCCACGTGAGAAGGCGCTTGCCGTCTTGTGTTGTTATTGTTGCATGGGGGGAGGTGGATGTGAAGAGAGATTGCAGAAATCTTGTTTCCAGGAGTACATCCTGCTCTTTTGCGACATTGCTGGGATTTGAGACTTCCACAGAAGTCGCGGTCTTCATAAATGCTTCCTGGGAAGAGGAGGATTCCACAAATGGAAGCTCATAACCGGCAATCTCAAAGGTCTCGATATCGACAAAGGTGATGTTCCCGATGACTGCAGCTGCAAGCAAGGTATCTGTCTTTGGTGTTTCGTGGGGATCAAGCTTGACATCAAATGTGGCGAATTTCCGCTCAAGAGGCTGCAGGTCTCCAATAGAAGTTTCCATATCAAAGAGCTGTGATTTGAGCCTCACGATAACATTCTCCAAGTAGAGGGGATTCTTGTTCTTCACACCAACATCAATCGAAGTAACGCCGTTTCTGTCTCCTCTTGGGTCAAGCATGCCTTCGTGAGGCAGGTTAATGCTCACCTGAAGCTCGGGAACATATTTCCTCAAGATTGACTCAAGGGAGACGTAATTGACATCCAGGCCTTTGCGCAGCACATCTCCGTTGGTTTCAGACCTGAATTCAACCTGGATTGTGTATCTCCCTGGCGTGATTTGCTTGGAGGGGAAGAGCTGCAGGACTGCTGAAGCTGTCCCTCCAGAAGGTATCATAACACCGCTTAGCCTCGCGCTTTGTGGGTCGGTTTGCAGAGTCCAGCGGGTGAAATCCTCTGAGGCAAGGCGCAATACATTGGTTTTTGGGAGCTTATTCACAAAAGTGACTGTGAAATCGGCTGACTCGCCTCTGGTTATTTGATCTCTGATAGGTTCAAGAGTAACATCAAAACCAAAACCAAGGGCTGAACTGCTAAATAAGACAAATAGGATTGATAGTACAAGAGCTAGCTTCATGGGGGTCAACAGACCCTAAAACAGTTTTGCATGTATTTAAATGTTTCTAAGGTGGGGCGCCATTGTGCTATCACGTTTTTACTTCCGGTAGTCACGTTTTTACTTCCGGCTGATAGCCTCACCTGTGGTGAGGCTACATGTACAAGTTGACTTATGAGAAAAGAGTTTGGATTGTTAAGCAGCGGTTGAGGGGGGTT
>DATDTY010000029.1 GCA_035290625.1 Candidatus Nanoarchaeia archaeon | reverse complement strand
AGGAAGCCACTGCCTACAGCAAAGCAGCTCAAGATTGGAACAGAGGACTACCTGATGGGATTATGCGACCTCACTGGAGAGCTGACACGAAGAGCTGTCCGCCACGCTACTGTGCGTGATTTTGAGGAGGTCAAGAGAATCAGGCAGTTTGTGGAGGAGTTGTACGGAGAATTCATCCATTTTGACTTACGAAATGGGCTGCTCAGAAAAAAATATGATGCAATCAAGTGGAACCTCAAGAAGCTTGAGGAGATCATGTATGACATCTTCCATCCATCAAGGCGGTAATTCTCATCGTTGACCCATGAATGCCCTACTCAGGAAGGCTGCCAGGAACGCTTACCAGCATTCCCTTAGCCTACAGAAGGGAGAGTCTGTCCTGGTTATCTATGACAAGAGCAAGGAGGAGATCGCAAACGCCTTTTTTGCAGAGACAACTTCCTTCTTAGCACGTGCAGAAAAAGTGGAGATACCTCTGGGCGATCACGACGGCCAGGAGCCGCCTGATGCGGTTGCAGAGCGGATGAAGCACTTTGATGTCATCGTTGCAGCAACTACCACTTCCCTGACGCATACAGCAGCCAGGAAGCAGGCATCAGCTAAGGGAGCGCGCATCGCCACATTGCCCGGCATCACTGTTTCAATCATGGAGCGGCTTTTTGACGTTGACTACCAGTATCTGAAAAATCAGGTATCCCCTTTATATGATCTCCTGAAAAAGGCAAAAGAAATCATAATCAAGACAGAAAAAGGAACAAGCATAACCCTTCATGTCGCAAAACAGCCCTGGGAAGGCCTCAATTCAGGGATTGCCAGAAAAGGAGAAGTCTGCAATCTTCCGGATGGCGAGCTTTATTGCGCTCCCCATCAGGAAGGCACATCAGGCATTATCGTTTTTGATGGATCCTTTGCAGGCATAGGAAGGCTTGCAGCTCCAATCAGAATACGTGTCAAGGATGGATACGCAACCTCAGTCACTGGAGGGGAAGAGGCAAAAAAGCTTGCTGCAGGCCTGAAGGCTGTCAATGATCCAAATGCCTATAACATCGCAGAGCTTGGCATCGGAACAAATGGGCTGGCAAGGATTACAGGGAATATCCTTGAGGATGAGAAGGTTAAGGGAACGATCCACATTGCATTAGGGAACAATACTGGTTTTGGCGGAAGCATCGATGTCCCAATCCATGTTGACGGTGTTGTCCTGCAGCCAACGGTGTTTGCAGACAATCAAAAGATTATGCATCGTGGAGTCTGGGTAAGGTGAAAGGGCTTGTTTTTGGCACTGCAGGAATTCCACTGGCAACTCCTGAGAGGAATACCCTCAATGGGATCTCGTATCTTAAAAAAATTGGCCTGGGAGCCATGGAGATTGAATTTGTGCGCCAAGTCAATATCCCAAAAGAGAAAACTTCCGGCATCAAGAAGGCTAGCCAGCAGAATGAAATCTTGCTGACCTGCCATGGCCAGTACTTCATTAATCTCAACTCATTGGAAAAAGAGAAGAGAGAAGCGTCAATACAACGTGTCTTGAATGCAGCGAGGATTGCTGACCTGTGCGGTGCATTCTCATTGACCTTCCATTCTGCATATTACATGGATCTTCCCGCAGACAATGTATACCTTAAGGTAAGGGAATCCTTAAAGAGCATAACAAAAAAACTAAAGGATGAGGGCCATAGCATCAGAATCAGCCCTGAGACAACAGGCAAGGGAACCCAGTTCGGAACTGTCTCAGAGCTTATCCGGCTTGCCCAAGAAGTCGAGCAGGTTGGCATCTGCGTAGATTTCTCCCATCTCTACAGTAGGTCTGTTGGCTCATTCAATACTGAGGCTGATTTCAAGGAAGCCCTGACTGAGATAGAAAAAGGACTTGGCAGGGAGGCTCTAAGCAGTATGCATATCCACCTGTCTGGCATGCATTATGGACCGAAGGGAGAACGGAACCATCTCAATATGAAAGACGAGGATAATCACTTCACTTACAAAGCAGTTCTCCAAGCATTAAAGGAATTCAACGCAGCAGGGGTTGTCATATCAGAGTCTCCGAATATCGAGGAGGACAGTCTGCTGATGCAGAAGACGTATGCCAGATTATCGCGCTAATTCGTAGACAGTATTTGCCAGAACATTTGCGCCTTTTGTTATGGCATCTGGAGACGCGTATTCCTCTTTGCAGTGGCTTTTCCCATCTCTGCATGGAATAAAGATGAGCAGTGTTGGTATCGGGCTTTTTAATCGCTGTCGGGCAACCACAGCGCAGTCATGACCGGCTCCGCTCTGCATATACATTGATGCATAACCTAATTCATCTGCCTTTCTTTCTGCAATTGCCTGAAGTTCGCTGCTGAATGCAGTGACTGGAGCTTCTGCGCTTATCGGGATGATGTTAACCTTCACATTCTTTTCCTTTGCGATCTGTTCAATCCGCTGCATAACCTCTCCTGTGTACGATTGCAGAAAATTCCAGTTTGCACTTCGTATCTCCAATGAAAAATATCCGCATCCGGGCACCTTTGTCAAAGCATTGTGATATACACCCATTGTCTCATTCCTTGACCTCTCGGCGTTTAGGATTCCCACTGTCTGCGTGATATCATTTCCGTAGTGCTCTGCGTTCCAAGCCATCTTGTCTGCTTCCGCAATCATATGAGCTATGGCAGTATTTGCATCTTTCCTATCCTTCATGGGGGTGGTTCCGGAATGATTAAACTCTCCCTCAACATCGATCCAGTGCCTTGTGTTGCCTCGTATTGCTGTAACGATCCCAATATCCTTCCCACTATTCTCAAGGACCGGGCCTTGCTCGATATGGAGTTCGATGTGGCCAGTAATGTTTTCAATGTGGGTGGGAGTGAGTGTTGGAGTATTTGCCATTAAATATTGCGGGTCATCGCCCTGTGTTCGCATGGCTTTTTCCAGACTTACGCCACAAAATTCATTTGCTAAGATATCACGCCTGCCTTTGGAATCAACAAACGGCTCTCCAAATGCTCCCTTGCTCCCTTTATACGGAGCACCAAAGGTTGCTGACTCTTCTCCTCTCCAAACCACAAGCTCAAGACCAGCGTTGATTTGCTGTGAGCTGACTGCTTTCAACGCTTCCAGGCCTGCGGCAATGCCTGCAGCCCCGTCGTAATTCCCGCCGCCAGGAACTGTATCCAGGTGGGAGCCGATCTGAAGGATCTGTTCAATGGATCCAGCCCGTGTAAGAAAGAGATTCCCTATAGCGTCCCACCACGGCTGAAACCCAGCTGCCTTCCCTTCCGCTGCAATGTAGTTCATCGCAGTGCTTTCCTCGTCAGACCATGCAGCACGAGTGAAACCTTCGTTAGGCCCAAGGCATCCTATCTTTGCTAGGGCGCTGATGTGTCTTTCAATCAACTGGCTATCGACGTAAATGAGCTGGGCCATGGCTGCCCTATTCTCGATGCCTTTAAATACATTTATTTGCCCTAATCCTTCTTATACAATATAGAGAATTGAGTTAGTATCTATCGAATTAATACCTATTCTGGATATACCCTTTCACAGCCACACCGCAAATAAAGGAGAAAGCTGCAATGATCCCAAGCGTAACAGCAGCCCCTATCGCGCCATACCCTAATTTCATAAATGACCCGAAAATAATAATCGCAGATACTGCCAAAAACTCATCTCCTAATATCCTTTTCAGCAGCGGAAGCCCTTTGCGCGGGGTCTTAAGTGCCTTGGCTGCGGCACCCTTGGGGCTTCCATCCAGCGTTTTGTATTGCGCTTCTGTCTGGTCAGTTGAGGCATCTGCTTTTTCTTTCAGAATGTCATTTGGGCTGATCTGCGGAATGTTTTCGTAGCTGATGGCCCGAGGAGTGCTCCTCACCTTGCTCGTTGCCCGGCCTTTGCGCTTTGCCCCCCTCTTGCGCTTTGCCCTTCTGGGAACCTTTCTTCCTCGCTTTGGCATGGCTGTTTTAAGAGCTTCTTTCTATTTAAATGTTGCTTTCTGCATGGCTGCGGTGAAAATCATTGCTGCCGCCTTTCGTGAGCCCAAGAACGCAAAGGCATCACAGCGACAAGAGGGTTGCCCCCTTCGGGGAATGTCGCTTAACACTCAAAACAGTACGAGGCGAACTGGGCGGCAGCCGGTGGCTTGTGAGCGACTGAGAACGAGCTCATTCGCAAGCCACTGCGGGATTTTCACCGAAGCCTTTCTGCATCAGAAAACCTTTAAATAGAACAATCAACTTTTCCTTTCCATGCGCGTGCTTACCTATAATCTCAAATATCTTTCCGGGAAGAGCCACGCCAGAGCCCTCATTGATATCTTCCACAGGAGAAAGATCAAGAAGACGATCGCAAACGACATCGCAAGCCAGCTCAGCAATTATGACATCGTCTGCCTGCAGGAAATCGGGCTTTCGCCAAAAAAGAGAGAGAATCATATCCGCACATTAATGAGGAAAGCAGGCTTCATCCATTTCACCGCCGGCTTCAACCATAAGATTCTTCACCACCGGAATTCAGGAAATGCTATCCTTAGCAAGATAGAATTCATCAACCACGGGAACGTTGCGCTTAACTCCCATCACTTTGTCCACACCAAGTTCGGGGTTCCGCCCATTGCAAGAGGAGCGACCTATGCAGATTTGTGGATTGAGGGGAAACTTGTGCGCGTCATCACTACCCATCTTGGGCTGACCCCCTATGACCGGAGATCCCAGATGAGGCGGCTGAGCGGATTTCTTAAAAAAAGCCCCAAGAATGTAATCCTGACAGGCGATTTCAACGCGTTTCCGCGGAGCGACGTTCTTAAACAGTTTATCTTTGAGAATCGGCTTCGCCCTGCTGTCCCTTTTGATGCAGGCCCCTCCTATAGGTACTGGGTTAAAATGCGGATTGATTATATCTTCTATCGGGGGGATATCACCTGCTCTGAGGCAGGGATCCTTCCGGAGAAATACTCAGACCATTACCCTCTGATGGCCTCTTTCGATTTCGGAGCTCAGTAGAAAGTCCAGCTTCGCGGTTGCCGCCAGCTCGGCTCTGCATGTTTTTGGCAAAGAGTGGCACCTCGCCCGTAAGGGACAACCCCCTCCGCTGCGCTTCCTTAAGTTTATAGAGCCTCGCAAAAATGGCGGCAACGACGACTTTCTACTGAGCCTGATTTCAGTTAAAATTTATATACTCCAGAATTCCTGATATGTCATGCATCCAGTTACAAGGGATCCGGCCAGCCATAAAGGCGACAATGGAAGAATCCTGATTATCGGGGGCTCAGCAGACTATGTCGGAGCAGTTGCATTGGCAGGGATTGCCTGCCTGAGATCAGGAGCAGACTGGGTAACGATTGCTGCGCCTGAAAAGGTTGCCTGGGCGATAAATAAATTAAGCCCAGACCTCATTACAAAAAAGCTCAAAGGCGATTATATCTCAACAAGCCATTATCCTGAATTAAAGAAACTCATCAAGACCCATGATGTAACCTTAATTGGGAACGGCGCGGGTGTAAAGCCAGCCACAAAGAAACTCATTAAAAAGGCAGTCGCATATTCTGTACAAAATAAAAAATACCTCGTCATTGACGCAGACGCATTAAAAATAATAAACATAAGAACGGTTGAAAACGCAGTCCTCACACCTCATAAAAAAGAGTTTGAGATACTATTAAAAAACTCCAGTATTGAAAAATCAGTACTAACGAAGATATTCAATAAGAAGGCATCATTAAAAAAGAAATTATCAATAGTAAGGAAGATACTAAACAATAACATCCTCCTCCTGAAAGGCCCTGTTGACGCAATCATCTCAAAAACAAGAATAACCTTCAACAGAACAGGGAACGCAGGCATGACAAAGGCAGGCACAGGAGACGTCTTGGCAGGATTAACAGCAGGCTTCCTGGCGCAAACTCACGATCTCTACAGGTCAGCCTGCCTCGCAGCATACTATAACGGCAGGGCAGGAGATGCCCTTAAGAAAAAGAAAGGATACACGTATCTTGCTTCTGAACTTGCTGAGGAGATAACTAAATTCTCAAAGAAAATCTAAACATCTTTCTGCCTGTTACGTTCATTTTCCTTCATTCTTTCTACTTTTGATTTTAAATGTTCCATCTCGCCTTTAGTTTCCAAGGCAGTTTTCTCAGCTTGCAATCTTTCGATCTCCCCCATATTTCTGTATATCTCCATTTCGGCGTCATGTTTTGCGCTTTCAGTCTGGGACACGATTGCTCTGGACCCCCCTTTCCCTTTAATGTGGTCCAATCTAATCCCAAGCTCCTTCAGTTGAGCCTCAGAGACCGGAGAAGGAGATCCTTCCATCAATGACTGCGCAGCTTTGTTCTTCGGGAAAGCAATGACTTCACGAATGCTTTCTTCTCCGCAAAGCATAGCAGCAAGGCGATCAACGCCAAACGCAATCCCTCCATGAGGCGGCGCACCGTACTTGAGCGCAGAAAGCAGAAAGCCAAACTTTTCCTCAGCTTCCTTGTCTGTGATCCCCAGGACATTAAATACCCTTTTTTGAACTGCTGAATCGTGGATCCGTATGCTTCCGCCGCCAAGCTCGACTCCATTTAAGGCAAGGTCATAGGCACGAGCCCTCACCTTGCGGGGCTCAGATTCCAAAAGGCTGAGGTCTTCCGGCTTTGGCGATGTGAAGGGATGATGCATTGCCTCATACCTCCCTTCATCCTCTTTGTATTCCAAGAAGGGGAAGTCAGTTACCCAGACAAACTCATACCCTTTTCTGATCAGGTTGAGCTGTTTTCCAAGCTCCAGGCGCAGCGCACCTAATGCAGCATGGACAACCGATTCTTTAACATCAGAGACAAACAACAGCAGGTCTTCCGGCTTTGCCTGAAGTGCCTTCTTCAGTTCCTTCTGGATATCCTCGCTGAAGTATTTTACAACCGAACTCTCGAGGCCCTTTTCAGTCGCCTTCATCCATGCCATGCCTTTTGCGCCATGCGCCTGCACAAACGAAATCAGCCCGTCAATATCATTTCTTGATAGCCCTGCCTTTTTTGCATTGATGGCCTTCACAACGCCTCCTTGGGCTATGTTCTTTGTGAATACCTGAAAGCCAGAGGCCTTGACGATATCTGTGACATCAACCAATTCCAGGCCGAAGCGCAAGTCAGGCTTATCGCTTCCATACTTTGCCATTGCTTCGCTGTACAGCATCCTTCGAAATGGTGTCTTCAGGTCAATGCCAAGAACCTTCTTCCAGATCTCCTTCACCATGCCTTCCATAAGGCGGTGGATATCTTCTTCGTCAATAAAACTCATCTCGACATCAATCTGGGTGAACTCTGGCTGCCTGTCCGCCCTTAAATCCTCATCACGAAAGCATCGCGCAATCTGGAAATAACGGTCTAGGCCTGCAATCATGCACAGCTGCTTGAACAGCTGGGGGCTTTGGGGCAACGCATAGAAATTTCCCGGGTGCACACGCGACGGAACCAGGTAATCCCTTGCCCCTTCCGGAGTGGATTTTGCCAGGATTGGAGTCTCAATCTCAAGGAAGCCATTGGAGTGAAAATAATCACGCACTATCTTCACTGCCTCACTCCGTACCCTAATGTTGCGTGCCAGCCTTGGCTTTCTCAGCTCCAGATAGCGGTATTTAAGGCTAATATCCTCGCTTACCTCAATCCGATCATCAATCTCAATAGGTGGGGTCTCTGCCTTGTTTAGGATTGTCAATTCATCAACCAGAATTTCAATCTCCCCTGTCTCCAGTTTTAGGTTCTCAAGCCCCTTGCCTCTCAGCCTAACTGTTCCTGAAATGGCAATAACATCTTCTCTCCTCAGGTGCTCGGCAGATGCATGGACATCCTTCTTGTGCTTTGGATCAAAGACGATCTGCGTCAACCCATACCGGTCCCGCACATCAATAAAGATGATTCCGCCGTGGTCTCTCCTGCTCTGGTTCCAGCCTGTAAGCCGGACACTCTTCTTCACGTCCTTCTTCCGCAATTCTCCACAGGTATGTGTACGGTACATGAGGCAAAGATGGTAGCTGACTGTATTTAAATCTAATTATTTTTGCCTATTCCACCTGCCGGTTGCAATAGATCCAAATAAAAAAATCTTCACCCAAAAGCGGGTGAAGAGTAACAGCTGCCTTCATTACGTGTTGGGGGTGGTAAATGAAGGCAAAGAACACAGCACACAAAAACCAAGGGTGTCATCGTACTATTTCAATGCCTAATCCTTCATTGAGCTCTTCTGCCTCCCTGAGAGGTTCAGCAATCCTTCCTGCGGTTTTCCCTGTAATCCAAGGACTTTGTACTCCTGTGACAATCGTCATTACTATAATCCTGCCTTTGAGCTCGTCAGATACTCTTGCTCCCCAGATTACATTGGCGTCGTCATCAAGGCTTTCAGTGACCAGTTCTCCTACCTTGTTGATGTTCTCCAAGGTCATGTCCGGCCCTCCTGCCACGTGGATAAGCGCTCCGGTTGCTCCTTCATAGCTGATGTCAAGGAGAGGGTTGTTAAGCGCTCCTTTAGTAGCTTCTTCCACCCTATTCTCTGTGTCAGAGGTTCCCACACCAATTGCAGCAACTCCTGAGCCTTTCATGATAGCCTTTACATCTGCAAAGTCAAGGTTCACCAATGATGGAATCGCTATCGTCTCGACAATCCCTTTGATCATGGTTGCGACCAGCTCATTGGCAACTGCAAAGGCCTGCTGAATCGGAAGGCTTCCAGCAATCTCCACCAGCCTGTTGTTGTCTATGACAATTACCGTGTCACACACCTCTCGCAGCTGCTGGAGGCCATACTCTGCCTTGTCGCATCGAGCGCGCTCAATCTTAAATGGCATAGTGACTGTTCCAATCACTATCGCACCCTGATCACGGGCTGTTCCTGCAACCACTGGAGCAGAACCTGTTCCTGTGCCTCCGCCCATGCCAGCACACACAAATACCATATCAGAACCCTTTATACTCTCTTTAATCTGAAGAAGGCTTTCCTGGGCAGCTTCATACCCTTTTTGAGGGAATCCTCCGCATCCAAGGCCACGGGTTACTCCTTCCCCAATGATAAACTTATGATCGGCTTCAGTGACATCGAGATGCTGCTTGTCTGTGTTGCAGGCCATGATCTCAGCTCCCTTGATCCCTTTTTTATAGAGCCAATTCACCATATTATTACCAGCGCCTCCGCATCCGATAACCTTAATGTTAGCTTGACCAACCTTTACTGCATCGTAGCTCAGCGGGTCAGACATAGCTTTCTTTGCATTCTCGATTAGAAACTCCATTCTCTCTCCCCCCTTTTTGGCTTTTTCATTTCCCTTGGTTTTGCCTTCTTTCCGCTAATCTATATACTGAAGTATATAGTTCCAACTAGCGAAAAGTATTTAAGGAAGCTTATTCATCTTCCTACTTAAGAATTCGCAAACATTCGCCAATGTTTCGTTCGCCAAAACGAAACTTCGAAACTTATTTTCAAGTTTTCGCCAAAAAACTTGAAACTTACCTTTTTTCTAAATTAGACTACTATATAAACTTTTCTAAACCATCCATTTTTCTCGATGCTAAACCTGATTGAGACCCCTCCATTTTCTTCGGCGGCTTTAAATATGCGCAACTATTCCTCTTCGGGATGACGCTCTATCTCATAGGCGCAGGCCTGTGCAGCGAGAAGGATCTAACCCTAAAAGCTATCGAGATCCTGAATCAGTGTGATCTGGTCTATTTTGAGAGCTATACCTCGAAGCTAGCTGCTCCACCTGCCTCCTACGAATCCCTGATCAAGAAAAAGATCATTGTTGCAGACCGTGCAGTGATTGAACAGGAAAACATCTTGGACGAGGCACGATCAAAAAATGTTGCCATACTCTTTCCTGGAGACCCGTTTGCAGCAACAACACACAGCTCTCTTCTCCTTGACGCGAAACAAATCGGGATACCCGTTGTTGTTGTGCCGAATGCATCAATTCTCACAGCTGTGGGCGTAACAGGCCTGCAATTGTACAAGTTTGGGAAGGTTGCCTCAATACCTTTGGAGCACCAACATCTCGAGAGCCCCTACACCATCCTTGCGGAAAATCTTTCCATAGGCGGTCACACCTTATTCCTGCTTGAGTGCGACGGGGAGCGTTTTGTTTCTATTCCGCAGGCCATCGCTTATCTTTTATCTTTCAGGAAGCTTTTTTTTGAAAGCACGGTTTGTGTAGGCGTGGCACGGCTGGGTTGGCCGGATCAATTCATCAAGGCAGGCACTGCTGCGTCTTTGCTGAATCAGGACTTCGGTGATGCTCCGCAGAGCCTGATTGTACCCGGAAATCTGCATTTCAAAGAGGAAGAAGCGCTGAAATTGTGGCAGTAGACTGTTGATGTCTTGCTCCCAAGCTTCACAAAACAGGCGGCAACCTTCGTTTAGGAGAGCCGTCCACCATTAATAAATCTTATAAACCGGGGCAGTTTACTCCTCGTATGGAAGAGGGGAGTGGGGGCGCGAAGAGGTTTGACTGGAAATCCTTTCTCTTAAGCAAGCAGTGGGTGCTTCTTCTGCTGATTCCGCTGATTATCACTCTTGTGGTCAGGCTTGAGCCGGCAAGGCTGGTTCCTCTTGAGAGCGCTGCTGAGGCGAATGTTATCAATTTCTACCGGTCTCAGGTAACCCAGGCAATTGCAGCCCAGTATCCCAACCTTCCTGAGGAGACGCGGAAGGCGCAGGCTGAAGAAAGCCTTAAACGATTCTTGCAGGACAATCGCGAGCAGGTGCAGAATCAGATTCGGGAGGCCGCAAACAGCCTGAAATCACAGCTCCAGTACCAATCCGGGAAAAAGAGTTATGCCTATATCGGTGATATTGATTCCTACTACTGGCTGCGCATGGCAAGGAACATTGTCGAGAAAGGAAGCCAATGCGATTTTATCGACAAAGAAAACGGCTTTTGCATGGATTCCTATACGACTGCGCCAAAGCCTAAAGGGAAGGTCTATGATTATTATCCTGTCGTGATTGTTGGTGTCTACTCCACCCTGCGGCTGGTTAATCCAGACCTGAGTCTCATGCAGGCCTCATTCCTCACACCTTTAGTGCTTTCACTTATCCTTACAATACCTCTCTTCCTGCTCCTGCGGAGGATTGGGGGGAACACTGCAGCGGTCATCGGGACTGTGTTGGTTAATGTTAATCCTTTTGTGCTGAGCAGGACTTTAGGGTCTGACAGCGACATCGTCAACATATTCTTCCAAGCTTTCTTCCTGTGGCTGGCGATTGGATGCTTCTACGCAAAGACAGCGAGAGCAAGATCCCTCTGGGCATTCTCTGCCGGCCTTTGCCTTTCCCTCTATTCCCTCTTCTGGATTGGCTGGTGGTATCTTGCTGACCTGTTCCTGCTGGCACTTTTCCTGAAGGGAGGATACGCTGTCCTTCATGACTGGCTTTCAGAAGGCGGGATTCATCTCAAAAAAGGCACCTTGCAGGAGTTTGGCTTCACTGCAGGCGCATTTCTCCTGGCGGTTATCATCTTTTTCGGTATACTCTTTAATTCTCCGTCGGCGCTTGTTCGCGTTGTTGGAGACCAGATCAAGGTGCTGAGCTTTAAGGTGGCAGCAAATCCAAACCTCTGGCCGAATGTGCTGCCGACTGTTGCGGAGTTTAACAGCTTGAGTGTCAGGGAGACTGTGGCAAACTCCCAGAATATGCTGGGCCTCTCATCTTGGATAGTGGGGGCTGTCGGTGTGGTTCTCCCTTCATCTTTTGAGAATGCACTGCTGGCTGGCATGCCTTTGTACCTGATGGCAGTTTTGGGCATCATATTTCTCATCTTTCCATCTACACGATTTATCCGAGCGCATTTTCAGTCTTTTTTGCTTTTGCTGTTCTTAAGCGTCCTCATTTACTTCATGATCAAGGGAAGCTCATCCGGGCTCTCTTTCTTCCTGCTGATGGTGCCTGTCCTTCTGGCACTCTACCTGCACCTGCGCATTCGCGAAGAGGCAGATTTCTATCCTGATGTGGTCTTTCTATTGACGATCATCATTGTTCTGGTTTCCTACTTTGCAACAACTGGCGTGCGGTTTTTGTTCCTGATGGTTATTCCGGTGAGCATCTTTGCCTCTCTTTTCCTGGTTAGAGCAGGAACGATGCTTTTTTCAACACTCGGAACTCTGCTGCATGCGCCGAAGCGGGCTGTTCGCGCTTGCCTGCTGCTTGTTCTGATTATGTTCATGCTCCCTCCTGTAAAATACGGTTTTGCCACGAGCCAGAGTTATCTGCCGAATGTAACCGATGCCTGGGTCGAGACTCTGGAAAAGATACGGAATGAGTCAAAGCCAAATGCAATCATCAACAGCTGGTGGGATTTTGGCCATTGGTTCAAGTATTTCGCTGATCGGGGGGTGACCCTCGATGGAAGTTCGCAGAACAGCCCCCAGCTTCACTGGCTTGGAAAGCTTCTCCTGACATCTGATGAGAACCTCTCCCGCGGAATATTGCGGATGCTTGACTGCGGAGCAAATGACGCTTTTGCAACATTGCTCGGGTTTCAGAACGATACTCCCTTTGCTTATGACCTACTGAATGAGATCATTGCGGAGGATCAGCCAAGGGCGAAAGCGCTTCTTATCGAGCACGGGCTCACAGAATCCGAAGCTGAGAAGGTTTTGGCATTCAGCCACTGCGATCCGCCTGAAGATTTCCTCATCACCTCCGAAGATATGATCGGAAAGGGGGGAGTCTGGGCGCATTTCGGAAGCTGGGATTTTAAGAAGTCCTACCTGAATGCCGCAGTGGGCAAGCAGACTGATGCTCAACTTATTGAGAAGTTCCAGAGTGATTATGATGTTCCTTCAGAGCAGACGAAGCAATGGATCCAAGAATACCGATCCCTGCGTAACGAGGATAACATTAATGCCTGGATTGCTCCGTGGCCAAGCTATCTGACGGGATTGAATCGATGCGAGAACAGGGGGAATGTATCGGTCTGTGCATACTCGCAAGGAGGGAATCAATTTCCAGTAGTTGTTGATTACGCCGCAAAACAGGCTTTTATTGAGCGAGCTGATGGGCTTCGGGCATATCCTGCTGCAGTGAGTTTTTTGGAGGGAGAATCCTATGAGCTTGTCCGCAATACACAGGATCCCCTTGGATTTGGGATTGCAACAAAGAAAGAGGGGGATAATGTCCAGGCTGCGTTTATGTCACCTGAGTTGGTTGGCAGTATGTTCACGAGGCTTTTCTTCTTTGATGGAGTTGGATTGCATTCATTTGAGAAGTTCCATGACACCACCACGCTGCGTGGAGAGCGGATCATCACGTGGAAGGTAGTGTGGGAGCCGGCTGCTCCGTAATGGCGTGCAAGGCTCTGGTGAAAATCATTGCTGCCGCCTTTCGTGAGCCCGAGAAGGTAAAGGCATCGTAGCTACAAGGGAGTTGCCCCCTACGGGGAATGTCGCTTAACACTCAAAACAGCACGAGGCGAACCTGGCGGCAGCCGCGAAGCGGGATTTTCACCAGAGACCACCCATCAGAAATCTTTATAATGCTCGGCTCTTTTTTGTCGTCCATTAGCCCCGTGGTGTAGCGGCCAAGCATCTCAGGCTTTGGACCTGAGGACCTCGGTTCGAAAGGATGTCGAAAAT